>JAINDL010000060.1 GCA_019931245.1 Bryobacteraceae bacterium CoA2 C42 | reverse complement strand
CGAAGAGTGCCAATCCAATCAGGCTTGGGCCGACGATGAGTTCCACCAGGGCGTGAAGCCGCATCGGTACAAGTTACAGAAGCCCACGTGGCATATTGCTGAGAACCGTCATCAGCAGATGGACGCCCGCCAGCAGGTAGGACAGAAGCGCCGCCGTTCCGCCGAAGCCCAGAAGGCTTGGGGCCGCCAAAAACAACCCAACGGTGGCGTAGTCGATGATTCCGTGGATGACAGGGGAGATCGGTTTCATAGGGTATCCTCAGTTTGCGTTAGAGTTGGAACGATTAACCATTTGGTTTACGAGAGAGGTCATTGGACAAGAAGTCCGACAGCTGCTTTAGTCAAGGAATGGCCTCGATGAGCGTGCTGGCGATGTCATCGATGGCCTTCTGTGGAAGGCCCCCTTTTGCCAGCACGAGAAGCCCCTGAATGCCAGCGACAAGAAAAATTGCGTATTGCTCACGCTGGGCCGACGATAAGTGGCTACCGTCGCTTGCCGGTTTCGATAGTGCCGCCGCAATCCGTTTCTGAAGAAGCTCAATCCCGCGCTTCAGCCTGATGGAAATTTCCTTATCTTTGTGGCCCAATTCCAGGGCGGTATTGCCGAGAAAACAACCTCGCCAAACATTGCCGCTTCGGGCCAATTGGAAGATCGCGCCAAGGATGGCCTCCACGGCTTCGCGCCGGGTAGCGACATCCCTGGCAAGGTCGGCAAACCCTACATCGACTTTCGAAATGTAGAGATCCAGCGCGGCGAGGAAGACAAGGCGCTTCGACTTGAAGGCGTTGTAGAAGCTCGCGCGGCCCAATTCCATGCCTTTGAGCAAATCGGGCATGGGCGTTCCGCCGAAGCCGCCCTGCCAGAAGACCTGCAAGGACGCATCCATCGCATTGTTGGGGTCGAAGGATTTCGATTTCATATTTGCAATATTAGACCATTCGGTACAATACAGCAAGCGCTTAATTTCAGGGTGAGAAAAATTTTAAAATCCATGAGCTGGGCCTATCGAGGACTTGGGACACGGATGCATTGGTGCGGCGGCATGAAATTGCCTGCTCGGCTGGCAGCGCCCTCGCCTTGCCTTCCGCCGTGCTGATCAACGCGACAACATCCGCCGTGCCGCCCTTCAGAATGGCTTCAGCGAGGCCCTTCCAATCGCGCGGCGGCACTTCGCCCAGATCACGCAGGGAAAGGCGTAGCCCGGCCACTTCCTCAATCTCCGCCCCGCCGCCACCGGTCGCAAGCTTCTTCCGCAGCTCCGCCACATCCCGTTCCAGCTTGCGCCGTTCTTCGACAAGGGCGGCGGTGCGCCCGGCCAATTCGCCTGGCTGTGCCTTCAAGACTGCCGCCGCCGCCGTCAGGCTTTCTTCCATCTCGTTGATGTAAGCCAGAGCCGCATCACCCGTCACGGCCTCAACGCGCCGCACGCCCGCACTCACCGCGCCTTCGGCAATGATCTTGAACAGGCCGATATCGCCAGTGCGCCGCACATGCGTGCCGCCGCAAAGTTCCAGCGAATAGACGCCATGTTTTTCAGCCGGCGCCGGGTCATGGCCCATGCCAACGTCGCGCACTTCCTCGCCGTATTTTTCACCAAACAGCGCCATGGCGCCGGCTTCCACCGCCGCTTCCGGTGTCATCAATCGCGTGATCACCTCGGCATTTTCACGAATACGGGCATTCACCTCGGCCTCCACCCAGGCGAGTTCCTCCGCTTCCGTCGGCTTATTGTGGGAAACGTCAAAACGCAGCCGATACAGGGCTTAACGTCACCGATTTACACACACACAACAAACGCTAGTGATCCACACTCTTCACGCGGACAGCTACACGAGATCTACCGTGGGGTTAATGTTCCCCGCACAGCCAATCGTGAACAGCGGCGAAAACGCCGGTCCCTTCACCTCCCGCAGCGTGCGGCTCAGCGCGTAGGGGTAGTCGGCCGAGTACTCCGCCCCGCCCACGGTATCAAGATGCAGCGCGAAGTTCACGTACGCCCCGCCCCTCGCCGTCACCACGGCCACATCGGGGTCAATCGTCCCCAGCACCCGGTCGATCTTCGGGTTCCGTTTGCCGGGGTTCCAGCCCGTCGTCCCGTCTATCATCCGGAAGCGGCGGATGAAGCTGATCGACTCCTCCCGCCCCACGCCCACCGCAATCTCGCCCGGCGCCAGCGCCCCATTGGCCCTCTCGACGCTTGCCGCGATCAGCCCCGGAATCTTCGCCCAGAAGCCCTTGGCCAGCGCGTCGATCTCCGGCGTCACGTTGCGCAGCCGCGTCCCCAACTCCGGCCCCGTATGCGAGTGCGTCGCCGAGATCATCACGTGCGTCGCCGGAATGCCGGTCCGCGCCGCAATCAACCGCCGGGCCTCGTCGACAAACTGCCGCGGAATCTGCACATAGTCCACCGCCACCAGCGCCACGCGCTCCCCCCCTTGCTCCACCACCATCGCCTTGGCGTAGAGCGGATCATGCCGCCCCTCGTTCAACCGGATGTGGTAATACCCCGCCATCGGCATCTTCGCCGGCGGCGTAATGTCCACCTCCGCCCGTCCCACTCTCCACTGCGCCTCCACCGAAGCCGCCAGCAGCACCAAACAAGCCAGTCTCACCATGCCTGTTATCCTAAAAGATTCCCGTCATGGTCGCTCTCACGCAGACAAAACGGTTCGATTCCCTGGAGCTCGATTGCGGCGTCACCCTCGCCCCCGTCGATGTCGCCTACCAGACCTACGGCGCCTTGAACGCCCAGCGCTCAAACGCCATCCTCATCACTCACGCCTTCTCCGGCGACTCCCACGCCGCCGGCATCGACCCCCAAACCCAGCAAAAAGGCTGGTGGGACAGCATGATTGGCCCCGGCAAGGGTTTCGATACCGATCAGTACTTTATTATCTGCTCGAACGTCCTCGGCGGCTGCCGCGGCACCACCGGCCCGGGCTCCCTCGACCCCGCCACCGGCCAACCCTTCGCCATGACCTTTCCGGTCATCACCATCGGCGACATGGTCCGCCTCCAGGCCAAGCTCATCGAAGCCCTCGGCATTGAACGACTGCTCAGCGTCGCCGGCGGCTCCATGGGCGGCATGCAGGTGCTCGAATGGGCCGCCCGCTTCCCGGACCGCGTCGCCTCGGCCATCCCCATCGCCACCACCCCGCGCCACAGCGCTCAGCAGATCGCCTTCAACGAAGTCGGCCGCCAGGCCATCATGGCCGATCCCGACTGGAACAGCGGTAACTACTACGGCGGCAAACTACCGGGTCGCGGCCTCTCCGTCGCCCGCATGGTCGGCCACATCACCTACATGAGCGATGAGTCCATGCGCCAGAAGTTCGGCCGCCGCCAGCGCGAAGACCAGGGCATCTTCGAAGTCGAAAGCTACTTGCGCTACCGCGGCAGCCAGTTCGTCGACCGCTTCGACGCCAACTCCTACCTCTACATCACCAAGGCCATGGACCTGTTCGACCTCGCCGCCGGCCAGCAGTCGCTCACCGCCGTCCTCGAACGCGCCAAAACCAAGTTCCTCGTCATCAGCTTCACCTCCGACTGGCTCTACCCCTCCTACCAGTCCCAGGAGGTCGTCAACGCCCTCCGCCGCCGCAATCAGGACGTCGCCTACATCGAACTCACCTCCCAGTACGGCCACGACGCCTTCCTCGTCGAAGTCGACGAACAGGCCGAAATCGTCAAAGGCTTCCTCCTCCGCGTCACCAAAGGAGTCAACCGCCGATGACCGCCGCCCGCCAATCAGATCCCTTCGTCCGCGACCTGCTCGGCCGCGGCGACTACGCCATCTTCAGCGAAATCGTCGCCCCCCAAACCTGCGTCCTCGACCTCGGCTGCGGCGACGGCGAACTGCTCAGCTGGCTCGCCGAAAACAAAGACGTCGACGCCCGCGGCGTCGAAATGGACGCCGCCAAAGTCCAAAAAGCCATCGCCAAAGGCGTCAGCTGCTACCAGGGCAACCTCGAAGAGTGCCTCGCCGACTACCCCGATGGCGCCTTCGACTACGTCATCCTCAGCCAGACCCTCCAGGAGGTCCGCCGCCCCCTCCAGGTGATGAACGAAATGCTCCGCGTCGGCCGCCGCGCCATCGTCGCCTTCCCCAACTTCGGCCACTGGCGCGTCCGCCTCGCCCATCTGCTCACCGGCCGCGCCCCCAAAACCACCCGCTTCCCCCACGAATGGTACGACTCGCCCAACATCCACTTCTTCACCGTCGACGATTTTGAAATCCTCGCCGCCCGCGAAAACTGGACCATCGAAAAGCGCGTCTTCCTCGACGGCAACCGCGAAGTGAAAATGCTGCCGAACCTGCTCGCCGAAACCGCCGTCTATCTCGTCCGCCGCCACGCCTAAGCCGATATAATGCGCGAAAGCATGCTTTCGCGCCGCGCCTTTCTCTCTGCCGCCGCTGCCGCCGCCGCGGCCGCTCCCCCCTCCCGCCCCAATGTCCTGTTTATTTCCGTCGACGACATGAACGACTGGGTCGGCTGCCTCAAAGGCTACCCCGGCGTCCAGACCCCCAACCTCGACCGCCTCGCCCAACGCGGCGTCCTCTTTGCCAACGCCCACTGCGCCTCCCCCCTCTGCAACCCCTCCCGCACCGCCCTCCTCCTCGGTCAGCGCCCCTCCACCACCGGCATGTACGACAACGACCAGTTCTGGCCCCCGGTCCTGCCCGACGCCGTCACCCTGCCCATGTACTTCAAGCAGCACGGCTACCTCGCCGCCGGCGCCGGCAAGGTCTTCCACCACACGGCCGGCAACAATCCCCCCTCCCAGTGGGACGAGTTCCAACTTCAGGTCTTCGACGACCCCTGGTATCGCCGCGCCGACTGGTACCCCTGGAACAAGCGCGTCCCCACCCCGCCCGGCGTCCCGCTCAACGGCCTCGACAACTTCCAGGGTGAGTTCGACTGGGGCATCCTCCCCAACCCGGAACAGGCCTACGGCGACCAGCGCGCCATCGAGTTCGGCGCTAAGTTCCTGGCCCAATCCCACGCCAAACCCTTCTTCCTCGCCATCGGTCTGTGGCACCCCCACATCCCCATGTACGCCCCGCAAAAGTACTTCGACCTCTATCCCCCCGAAAAGGTCAAACTCCCGGAGGCGCCCGCCAACGACCTCGACGACGTCCCCCCCATCGGCCGCGAGTTCGCCGCCTTCCGCCGCTCCGAACACGAACGCATCGTCGCCACCGGCAAACATAAAGACGCCGTCCGCTCCTACCTCGCCTGCATCAGCTTCGCCGATGCCATGGTCGGCCGCCTCCTCGACGCCCTCGACCGCTCCGCCTATGCCAAAAACACCGTGATCGTCTTCTGGAGCGACAACGGCTGGCACCTCGGCGAAAAGCAGCACTGGCACAAGTCCACCCTCTGGCAGCGCTCCACCCACGTCCCGCTCCTCATCGCCGGCCCCGGCACCGCCCAGCCCGGCGTCGCCCGCACCCAGGCCGTCAGCCTTCTCGATCTCTACCCCACCCTCGTCGAACTCTGCGGCCTGCCCAAGAACCCGCGCAACGAAGGCCTCAGCCTCGTCCCCCAGCTCCGCAACCCCAAAGCCAGGCGCCCGCCCGCCGTCATCACCTACCTCGAAGGCAACCACGCCGTCCGCACCGAACGCTGGCGCTACATCCGCTACCGCGACAACACCGAAGAGCTCTACGACTGCCTCGCCGACCCCCACGAATGGCGCAACCTCGCCGCCGACCCGGCCCACACCAGGCTCAAGGCCGAACTCGCCCGCCATCTGCCCGCCACCAACGCCAAACCCCAACCACCCCGCACCGACTTCGACTTCGACTTCGCTACCAACACCTACCGCCGCAAAGGAAAATAGTCCATGCCATCGCTCCTCCTCCTGGCCGCCTCCGCCTGGCTCGTCCTCCACAAAGGCGATAGCTCGCTCGGCTTCTACTCCGCCGATGGCCAGCTCGAAACCAGGGTGGCCGTCAACGCCCATCCCCACGAAATGGTCCGCTCGGCCGACGGCAAGCTGCTCTACACCACCGACAACGGCACCATGCGCATCGAACAGGCCGGACGCGGCGGCAACACCGTCTCCATCATCGATCTCGCACGCCGCGAAAAGATCGGCGAAATCTCCACCGGCGAATACCGCCGCCCCCACGGCATCACCCGCCTGCCCGACGGCCATCTCCTCGTCTCCACCGAACTACCCGACGCCCTGCTCCGCATCGACCCCGTCCGCCGCGCCATCGTCCGCACCTACCAAACCCAGGGCAAAACCGCCCACATGGTCACCGCCAGCCGCGACGGCCAATGGGCCTGGGTCTCTAACTCCACCTCGTCCAACGTCTCGGCCATCCACCTCCCCACCGGCGAGGTAAAGCTCATCCCCACCGGCCCCCGCCCGGAAGGCAGCGTCCTCTCCCCCGACGGAAAACGCCTCTATGTCTGCCAGCGCGAAAGCCACGGCATCGCCGAAATCGACACCGCCACCCACCGCCTCCTCCGCACCCTCGACTCCGGCCCCGGACCCGTCCGCATCGACGTCACCCCCGACGGCCGCTACGTCGTCTACGGCCTGCTCGATGAAAAAGCCGTCGGCTGGACCGACACCAAAACCGGCAAAGTCGCCGGCCGCGTCGAACTCCCCGCCCCGCTCGGCCAGATCGTCAGCCTCCACTTGAGCCCCGACGGCAAGCTCGCCTACGCCGCCAACGAAAATCTTGACAAGGTCTACACCGTCTCGCTCCCCGCCCGCCGCATCGTCAAAGAGTGGACCCTGCCCAAAGGCTTTGGCCCGGACCCGGCCATGGAGCTACCCTAACCAGCAGCCGGCCCCAGCAGCCGGGCTGCAATCTCCGCTTCAAGATACGCCTCCTGGCCGGGAAACCGCTCCCGGTACTCGACGCGCACCGTCTCAATCGGCACTCGCAGCGCCGCATAGACGTTCTTCCGCGCCCGCCCTTCGGCAAGCTTTTCGGCGTGCCGTAGCAGCAGCCTTGCCACGGCCGCGCTCGCCCCGCGCCGCGCCCGCCAGTCCACCGGCTCTCCCTCCGGCCCCGCCGCCATCTCGAGCTCCGGCACCGTCCCTCCCGTCTCCACCGGCTGCCCCTGCTCCGGCGCCAGCGCAGTCACCGGCTCTCCCTCCGGCCCCGCCGCCATCTCGAGCTCCGGCACCGTCCCTCCCGTCTCCACCGGCTGCCCCTGCTCCGGCGCCAGCGCAGCCACCGGCTCTCCCTCCGGCCCCGCCGCCATCTCGAGCTCCGGCACCGTCCCTCCCGTCTCCACCGGATGCCGGTGCTCCGGCTCGGCCAGCGCAGGCTGAATCAGCGGCATCGCCACCGTTGCCCTCCGCAACTCCAGAGAACCGGCCGCCAGCGCCGTCAACGTTTCGAGCGCCGCCAGATTCGCCTCGCCCTCGGCGTAGAGAACCCCAACAACGCGCACCTTACCCGTCACCGGCAGCAGATGCACCCGCTTAGCGAGCACCGGCTCAAACAGCGCCCCGCCCAACTCCGATGCCGCCGGCAGACACACCACGGTCTCCTTGGTCTCAATCACCTGCCGCAACGCCGGTGCCTCGCCAAGCAACACAGCCTCGCCCGACAGCAACCCCGGCCCGCGCAGCGCCTTCGGCTCCAGCCGGTCGCCCTCCACCGAAAACAAAGCCACGCGGGACGCAAAACCCACCGCGGCATCCGCCACAATCTGCACCCACTGCTCAATCGATTCCGATTGCCGCAGCGCCCGCGCCGCCCGCTGCAGCACGGCCGTCTCCTGCGGCAGCGCCGCCAGCCGGCTCGTCAGCAGCGCCGCCACCTCGTCCCGAATCTGTCCGATCTGCGCGTTAGTCATCCGACCCGAATATCCCCGTAATCGCCCCGAACGCACTGCGTTCATCGCCGCCGCCCGTCGCCGTCGGCGCCAACTCCTGCCGCAGTTTGCTCAACGTCATCGACTGCACAATCGCCCGCCCCGGACCGGTGAGCGTCGCCAGAAACACGCCCTCCCCGCCGAAGATCGCCGTCTTGATCCCGCCCACGAACTGGATATCGTACTGCACCGTATCTTCAAACGCCACAATGCAGCCCGTGTCAATCTGCAGCATCTCCCCCGGCCCCAGATTGAACTCAATAAAGTCGCCGCCGCCGTGGATAAACACAATCCCCGGACCCGTCAGCTTCTGCAGAATAAACCCCTCTCCGCCAAACAGCCCGCTGCCAATCTTCTTCACCAGCGCAATGCTCAACTGCACGCTCGGCTGCGCGGCCAGAAATCCGTCCCGCTGTACCAGCACGCTCTTGCCCGCCGGCAGATCAAACGCCTGAATCCGCCCCGGGTACGAACCGGCAAAACCCACCTCGCCCTGCCCGTTCGCCCGGAAATACGTCATAAACAGCGACTCGCCCGAAAGCTTCCGCTTCAACGCGCCCCAGATCTTCTCGCCAATCGAGTTGCCCGACATCCGGGTCTCCCACTGCACCGACGGCGTTTTGTACACCATCTTGCCCGCCTCGGCGTAAATCTCCTGCCCGGGCTGCAGCTTCACCCGCGCCACCTGCAGGTTATCGCCGTGAATCGTATATTCGAGCGGCTGCTGCGCCGCAACCATCGGCGCGGCTCCCGCGCCCATCGCCGTCCCGCACTGAAAGCAAAACCGCGCCTCATCCGCCTGATTCGCACCACACCGGTTACAAAACGCCATCGCGCCAAACCCTCCAGAATCCCTATTTTACAATGGGGAATGAACCCCTCGATCATCCGTTACGCAGGTATCGCGCTGCTGGTTCCCTTTTTCGTGGGGCTGGCCGCCGCCAGGTCCAACGCCTCCTGGTGCGGATCCTATCCCGGCCGTACCCACGAAGAGCTCGACCTCCACCGCAAATCCCTCCGCCACCCCAAGCTCAAAGCCGCCACCGGCCGCCCCGCCGCCCGCCTCGACGGCAATATCCTCATCCTCGAAGACTCCGACGGCGTCGTCGCCCGCCGCAACCCCTTCAACCTCCTCAACCGCGCCGTCACTTTCTCCCCCGCCCCCACCGGCTACCGCTTCGCCACCACCCCCGCCCCCTCCTCCCCCCTCGACCCCTCCGCCCTCGGCGACCCCATCCCCGGCCTCGGCGACGACGACACCCGCGAACTCGACCTCCCCTTCCCCTTCCCCTTCTACAGCAAAACTTACTCCCAACTCCACCTCAACTCCGACGGCAACCTCACCTTCGGCGACGGCGACGTCAGTACAAGCGCCCGCAGCCTCGGCCGCTTCAACTCCGGCCCGCCCCGCATCGCCGGCCTCTTTGCCGACCTCGACCCCTCCGCCTCCGGCGAAGGCGTCCGCGTCCTCCGCTCCCCCACCCGATTCACCGTCACCTGGCTTCGCGTCCGCGAGTACAGCGACTTCGGCTTCGGCCAGCCCCAGACGTTTCAAATCACTCTCACCCCCGATGGCGCCATCACCCTCTCCTGGGCCCAGGTCAACATCGCCACCGCCGTCGTCGGCATCACCCCCGGCGCCCCCCCCACCGCCTCCGCCCTCGTCAGCTTCAACGACGGCAGCGACCGCACCTTCCCCGGCGCCATCGCCGAAAGCTTCGGCAACACCAACGCCGTCGACCTCGTCACCGCCGCCCAGAAAGTCTACGAATCGCAGGACGACGCCTTCGACTACCTCGCCTTCTTCAACACCAGCGGAATCTCCGCCGGCAGCGGCGTCATCGCCTTTGAAGTCACCGTCCGCGGCCGCCGCAAAGGCATCGGCGACACCCTGCTCGACGCCGGCCGCGACTACGGCTCCGCCAACCGCCTCCAGGCCGTCCTCAACCTCGGCCCCCTCTCGCAGTACCCCGAAGACCCCCACGCCCCCATGCCCTCCCGCGCCTCCACCGGCGACACCGGCCTCACCATCATCGGACACGAAGCCGGCCACCTCTTCCTCGCCTTCGCCTCCAACCGCGAAGGCGCTAACCTTCCCCTGCTCGGCCGCCAAACCGCCCACTGGGCCTTCACCTTCAACTCGGAAGCCTCTCTCCTCGAAGGCAACCGCATCGCCGACGCCGGCGAAGCCGCCACCCCCCGCTTCCGCACCGTCGCCACCGTCGAAGGCTTCTCCCCCCTCGATCAATACCTCATGGGCCTCCGCCCCCCCAGCGAAGTCCCCCCCACCTTCTACGTCCAGAACTCCGGCCTCTCGCCCTCCCTCACCGCCCCCCGCGTCGGCACCACCTTCAACGGCACCCGCCGCAATATCGGCGTCGAAGAGCTCATCGCCGCCGAAGGCCGCCGCATCCCCGACCACACCGTCGAACAGCGCCGCTACCGCATCGGCTTCGTCCTCATCGTACCCACCGGCTCCACCCCCACCGCCCAGGAACTCGCCAAAGTCGATCTCTACCGCCGCGAACTCGAAGCCGCCTGGCCCCGCTACTCCAGCGGCCGCGCCAGCCTCGATACCTCCTTCCGCCGCAACCTCCGCCTCAGCGTCGAACCCGCCGCCGGCCTCCTCGCCGGCCGCTCCGCCACCGCCACCGTCTCCCTCGACCGCCCCCGTCCCACGCCCCTCACCGTCACCCTCCGCGCCACCGCCGGCCACCTCACCACCCCCGCCGGCGTCCTCATCCCCGCCGGCCAGACCAGCGCCCCCTTCGAACTCACCGCCCTCCGCCCCGGCGTCGACCTCCTGCGCGCCGAAGCCACCGACGAGTTCACCCCCGTCGAAGCCCGCCTCCAGGTACTGCCCGCCTCGGGCGCCGGCCTCAGCCTCGTCCCCGTCGCGAGCCCCGGCGCCAACCCCGTATTCCGCGCCCAGGACAGCAACGAACTCCCCTATCCCGGCCTACCCCTCGCCGCCGGCAGCACCATCGTCACCACCAACTCGAGCGGCCTCGCCACCCTCCCCCCCGGCACACAACAGGTCACCCTCCCGGGCACTACCGTCACCGGCAGCATCGACCGGCCCCCCACCCTCTCGCCCAACGGCATCGGCAACGCCGCCTCCTTCCGCCCCGGCCTCGTCCCCGGCGGCATCGCCACCGCCTTCGGCGCCAACCTCCGCGGCGCGCAACTCACCCTCGACGGCGCGCCCCTCGTCGTCTTCTTCAGCAACGATACCCAGGCCAACTTCGCCGTCCCCACCGGCCTCACCCGCCCCACCGCCGAGGTCGCCGCCGTCAACACCGCCGGCCGCGCCACGCTCTCCGTCCCCGTCCTCGCCGCCCAACCCGGCATCTTCTTCGATGCTGCCTCCGGCCGCGCCGCCGCCATCCCCCGCGGCGGCGGCGTCTATGAGGTATACGGCACCGGCTTCGGCCGCGGCGCCGTCTCCGCCCGCGGCGGCAGCCGCGCCCTCGAAGTCCTTTACTCCGGCGCCGCCCCCGGCTTCATCGGCCTCCAGCAGATCAACATCCGCGGCGGCAGCCCCGGCGACGAGCTGACCCTAATCGTCGACGGCGTTGAATCGAATACGGCAGGGTTACCATGAAGCATGGATCCAGAACGCCTTCGCCTCATCGAAACCGATAAACGCGAACGCCATTGGCGCCGCTGGGGCCCCTACCTCAGCGACCGCGCCTGGGGCACCGTCCGCGAAGACTACTCGGAAACCGGCACCGCCTGGGACTACTTCCCCTTCGAACACGCCCACCTGCGCGCCTATCGCTGGAGCGAGGACGGCCTGCTCGGCCTCTGCGACAACCACCAGCGCCTCTGCTTCGGCCTCGCTCTCTGGAACCACCAGGACCCCATTCTCAAAGAGCGTCTCTACGGCCTCGGCGGCCCGCAGGGCAACCACTCCGAAGACGTCAAAGAGCTCTACTACTACCTCGACTCGACGCCCACCCACTCCTACATGAAGGCGCTCTACAAGTACCCCCAGGCCGCCTTCCCCTATCAGCACCTCCGCGAAGTCAACCAGCAGCGCAGCCGCCACGAACGCGAATACGAACTCCTCGACACCGGCATCTTCGACGAAAATCGCTACTTCGACGTCCAAATCGAATACGCCAAAGCCGACATCGACGACATCGTCATCGAAATCACCGCCACCAACCGCGGACCCGACCCCGCCCCCCTCACCATCCTCCCCCAACTCTGGTTCCGCAACACCTGGACCTGGGGCCGCTCCCACTCCCCCAAGCCCGTCCTCTATCGCATCAACGATCGCACCATCGCCTGCAAACACCAGGACCTCGGCCACTACGTCTTCACCTTCGCTGACCCCACCCAACTCCTGTTCACCGAAAACAACGGCGACAACGAACGCCTCTGGGGAAGCCCCAACGCGGGCTACGTCAAAAGCGCCTTCCATCGCTATCTCCTCGAACGCCAGACCAACGCCGTCAACCCCGCCCTCTCCGGCACCAAAGCCGCCGGCCTGTTCTCCTTCACCCTCGCCCCCGGCGAGTCCCGCACCGTCAGCGCCCGCCTCACCGGCCTCAAAGACGACGCCGACCTCCCGCCCGCCATCTACCCCGACGAAGTCCTCGCCGACCGCCGCGCCGAAGCCGACCGCTTCTACAAAGGCGTCCACAGCGTCCCGCTCTCCGAAGACGGCAACCGCATCTTCCGCCAAGCCATGGCCGGCCTGCTCTGGACCAAACAGTTCTACCACTTCGTCATTGAGGATTGGCTGCAGGGCGACCCCAATACCCCGCCTCCACCCGAACGCCGCAAACACGGCCGCAACGCGGAATGGAGCCACCTGTTCAACGACGACATCATCTCCATGCCCGACAAATGGGAGTACCCGTGGTATGCCGCCTGGGATTCGGCCTTCCACATGATCCCCATGGCCATGATCGACCCCGGCTTCGCCAAAAGCCAGTTGAAGCTTTTCCTCCGCGAATGGTACATGCACCCCAACGGCCAGATCCCGGCCTATGAATGGGCCTTCGGCGACGTCAACCCGCCCGTCCACGCCTGGGCCGTCCACCGCGTCTTCCAGATCGACGCCCGCCTCACCGGCCACCGCGACTACGCCTTCCTCGAACGCTGCTTCCACAAGCTCCTCATGAACTTCACCTGGTGGGTCAACCGCAAAGACGCCACCGGCAACAACGTCTTCGAAGGCGGCTTCCTTGGCCTCGATAACATCGGCGTCTTCGATCGCTCCTCCCCGCTCCCCACCGGCGGCACCATCGAACAGTCCGACGGCACCAGTTGGATGGCCATGTACTGCCTCAACATGCTCACCATCGCCCTCGATCTCGCCGAACACAACCGCGCCTACGAGGACATCGCCAGCAAGTTCTTCGAACACTTCCTCTACATCGCCAGCGCCATGAACAAGCCCGGCGCCGAAAGCCTCTGGGACGAACAGGACGGCTTCTACTACGACCTGCTCCGCATCCCCCACCGCGACCCCTTCCGCATGCGCATCCGCAGCATGGTCGGCATCATCCCCCTGTTCGCCGTCACCACCATCGACGCAACGCAAATCGCCAACCTCCACGGCTTCCGGCATCGCATGCAGTGGTTCATGCGCCACCGCCCGGACCTCTGCCACAACATCGCCTCGCTGTTCGACCGCGGCCAGCACGAACGCGTCCTGCTCTCGGTGGTCACCCCCGATAAGCTCCGCCGTATCCTCCGCCGCCTCGTCGACCCCAACGAGTTCCTCTCCGACTTCGGCATCCGGGCCCTCTCAAAGTTCCACAAAGACAGCCCGTTTGAACTGCACGTCAACCAGGACGTCTACCGCGTCAGCTACGAACCCGCCGAGTCCACCACCTTCCTGTTCGGCGGCAACTCCAACTGGCGCGGCCCCATCTGGTTCCCCGTCAACTACCTCCTCATCGAATCGCTCCAAAAATTTCACTTCTACTTCGGCGACAACTTCACGGTCGACTACCCGCTCGGCACCGGCGACCGCGTCAATCTCTGGGAACTCGCCCAGGCGCTCTCCCACCGCCTCACCAAGCTGTTCACCCGCGATGCCCAGGGCCACCGCCCGGCCTTCGGCCCCTATCACAAACACCAGACCGATCCCGAGTTCAAGGATCATCTCCTCTTCTTTGAGTACTTCAACGGCGACACCGGCGAAGGGCTCGGCGCCAGCCACCAGACGGGCTGGACGGCTCTCATCGCCAAACTGATCGCGCAAAACGGAGAGTAACCAGTGCGCCTGCTCGTATTCCTGCTCCTGCTCGCCCTGTCCGCCGCCGCCCAACCCCAGCACGGCGTCCGCCCCGCCCGCATGATTATCCAAGGCGCCACCGTCGTCGAAGGCACCGGCACCCCGGCCCAGGGCCCGCTCGATATCACCATCGAAAACGGCGTCATCACCCAGATCGCCCGCGGCGCCCAGCCCCGCCCCGGCGACACCCTCGTCGACGCCCGCGGCAAGTACGTCATCCCCGGGCTCATCAACATGCACGGCCACCTCCACCAGGAGCGCGGCGGCGTACCCATGGACCCCAACTACGTCCTCAAGCTATGGCTCGCCTGCGGCATCACCACCGTCCGCGACGTGGGCAGCGCCCTGCAGTTCACCCTCGACGCCAAAGCCAAATCCGAGCGCGGCGAACTGGCCGCCCCCCGCCTGTTCGTCTATCCCATGCTCGGCCGCCCCGGCACCCCCGAAGCCGCCGTCAACCGCGTCAAAGAGATCAAGGCCCGCGGCGCCGACGGCATGAAGATCGTCGGCGCCTGGCGCAATACCTTCGACGCCGCCGCCCGGGAAGCCAAAGCCGCCGGTCTGCCCATCGCCATCCACATCGGCGTTGAGGAGACCAACGCCACCGACGCCATTCGCAACCAGGTCGCCACCATCGAACACTGGTACGGCATCCCCGACGCCGCCCTCCCCGCCGGTGTCCAGAACTTCCCGGCCAGCTACAACTACCTCAACGAAGCCGACCGCTTCCGCTACGCCGGCCGCCTCTGGCGCGAAGCCGACCCCCAAAAGCTCAGCGCCGTCCTCGACGCCATGGTCGTCCAGGGCGTCGCCTGGGACCCGACGCTCGAAATCTACGAAGCCTCCCGCGACCTGCAGCGCGCCCAGAATCAGCCCTGGTTCCGCGAATACCTCCACCCCGCGCTGGGTTCGTTTTTCACCCCGAACCTTGAAAACCACGGCAGCTACTTCATCAACTGGTCCAGCACCGACGAGGCCTTCTGGAAGGAAAACTACCGTCTCTGGTTCGCCGCCGTCCGCGACTTTGAAGCCCGCGGCGGCACCCTCACCATGGGCGAAGACGCCGGCTACATCTATCAGATGTACGGCTTCGGCATGCTCCGCAATCTCGAACTCCACCAGGAGGCCGGCTTCCACCCGCTCCGCGTCCTCCGCCACGCCACCGTCAACGGCGCCAAGGTACTTCACGCCGAAAACACGATCGGCCGCGTCCGCGCCGGCTGGTCGGCCGACCTGCTCATCGTCAACGGCAACCCGCTTGAGGATTTCAAAGTCCTCTACCCGGTCTCGCCCAACGCCGGCACCCGCACCGGCATCGAATGGACCATTAAGGCCGGCTTCCCCTACCACGTCCCCGAACTGCTCTCCGAAGTCAAGGCCATTGTCGACCAGGCCCGGAAACGATGAACCCGCCTCCCCCCCTCCTTTACGCCCCCGGCGCGCTGGCGCAGGTTGGCGAACTCGCCCGCCGCCTCGGCTTCCGCCGCACCCTCATCGTCGCCGACCACGGCATGGAGCAGGCCGGCCACATCGCGGCCCTCGTCGCTACGCTCTCCACCGCCGGCGTTGAATGTACCCCCTGGTCCGGCTTCAGCGCCAATCCCGACTCGGCCATGATCGAACACGGCCGCGCCTTCGCCGCTCAACTCGGCATCGACTCCCTCATCGGCCTCGGCGGCGGCAGCTCGCTCGACGCCGCCAAGGGCGTCAACTTCGTCCTCACCAACGGCGGCACCATGAAAGACTACTGGGGCTACGGCAAAGCCACCCAACCGCTGCTGCCCATGCTCGGCATCCCCGCCACCACCGGCACCGGCAGCGAAGCGCAATCCTACGCCCTCATCAGCGACCCCGCCACCCACGTCAAAATGGCCTGCGGCGACCCCATGGCTTCGTTTCGCTACGCCGTGCTCGACCCGCTGCTGACGCTCTCGCAGCCCCCCACCGTCCGCGCCGCCGCCGGCTACGATGCCTTGAGCCACGCGGTCGAAAGTTACGTCACGACGAAACGAACCCAATCCTCCCAACTCTTCTCCCGGCAGGCCTGGGACCTGCTCCATGCCAGCTACGCCGCCCCCGCGACGCTCACCAGCAACGCAAACCTCCAGCTCGGCGCCTGGTTCGCCGGCTGCGCCATTGAAGCCTCCATGCTCGGCGCCGCCCACGCCTGCGCCAACCCGCTCACCGCCCGCTACGGCATCACCCACGGCGTCGCCATCGCCATTCTGCTGCCCCACGTCGTCCGCTGGAACGCCTGCCCGGAGTACGCCGACCTGCACCCGGACCTGGCCGGCTACCTGGCCGAACTCGCCACCGGCCTCGCCTTGCCTCTCCGCGAATGCGGCGTCACCATGGAGATGTTGCCCCAGCTCGCCCACGACGCGGCACAACAGTGGACCGGCCGCCACAACCCGCGCCCGTTTGACGCCGCCGCCGCCCTCGAACTCTACCAATGCGCCTACTGATCCCCGCCCTTACCCTCCTTTCCTCCGCCCTGCTGGCGCAATGGCCCCAGTTCCGCGGCAACCCCGCGCTCACCGGGGTCGCCCCCGCCGGCGCACCCCCGGCGCAGCTCAAGCTCCTGTGGACCTGGGAGGGCGGCCAGCAGTTTGAATCCTCGCCCATCCTCGCCGACGGCGTCGTCTACATCGGCTCCGGCGCCGGCGAGCTGGTCGCCATCGACCTCGCCACCGGCAAGACCAAGTGGAAGTACACCACCGGCGGCGAGATCGGCGAATCGACCCCGGCCATCGCCAACGGCATCGTCTACGTCGGCGACCTGAAGGGCGTACTGCACGCCGTGAATGCGGCCGACGGCAAGGGACTCTGGAAGTACCAGACGGCCACGGAGATCAAATCGTCCCCTGTCGTGGCGGGCGGCCGGGTGCTCGTCGGCAGCTACGACCAGAACCTCTACGCCTTCGAGGCCCGCACCGGCAAACTCGCCTGGAAGTACGAGACCACCGGCCCCATCCACGGTACCCCCGCCATCAAAGACGGCGTCGCCTACGTCACCGGCTGCGACGAACACTTCCGCGCCATCCGCCTCACCGATGGCAAAGAGGTGTTTGAAGTGCCCAGCGGCGCCTACACCGGCGCGAGCCCGCTGCTGGCGGGCACCATGGCCTACTTCGGCACCTTCGGCAACGAGGTGTACGGCGTCGATATGGCGGCTAAGAAGATCGTCTGGCGCTACGAGCACCCCGTGCGTAAGTTCCCCTACTATTCAAGCGCCACGCTCGTCGACGGCAAAGTCATCCTTGGCGGCCGTGACAAGATGGTCCACGCCATCGACGCCCGCACGGGCAAAGGCGTCTGGACGTTTACAACGCGCAGCCGCGTCGAATCGAGCCCGGCCGCGGCCGATGGCCGCGTCTACATCGGGTCCAACGACGGCCGCTTCTACGTCCTCGAAGCCGCCACCGGCAAGAAGCTCTGGGAGTACGAAGCCGGCGCGGCGCTGTCCAGCAGCCCCGCCATCGGCCAGGGCAAGGTGGTCATCGCCTCCCAGGACGGCCGCGTGTTCTGCTTCGGCGGCTGAGCCTACTTTTTCAGCGCGTAAATAATGGTCGCGCGGGTCAGTTCCGCTTCCGTGTTGATCACGATGTGGAGGGTTGCCTTATCGTCGTTCTTGGCGGCCATCAGCACCGCCGATGGCCCGTCGCTGTTCGTCGTCGTCGTGGCTGACTTCGTATCGAAGCCGCCCTTGCTGATCTGCTCTTCGTACCAGGCCTTGACCTTGCCGAACTCCTCTTTCACCTCGAGCACGACCGTGCCGCCTTCGGCCTCCGGCGAGTCCGTGCTGATGACGTTGTTCCGCTTGGCGCCGGGGTAGAGGGGCACGAAGCCGGGCGTCTTGGCATCCACGTCGGCGCCCACCCGCACGGTTCCTTCGTCGGTTTGCACTTCGAGTTTGCCCTGCTTTAAATCGTCGATCGAGATCGTCACGGTCTTGCCGGACTCTTTATCTTTGATTGTCACTTTGCCGTTGGCCTCGTCAACACCCAGCACCTCGACATTCGGGTTGACCATCGCGGCGATCTTCGCGAGCGCCGCCGTCGGATTGTCCGCCGCATCCTTGGCCTGTTGGTAGATAAAGACCCCTGTCGCGACTACGGCAATACCCGCCAGCAGGAACAGACCCAGCACCCCGGCAAGAATCCAGACCCAGACCGGAACTGCTTTTTTGGCGGGCGGCGGCAAAGGAGGTGGCAAAGGTTGAGGGTTCATGCCCAGCATTCTGGCACAAATAGCGGAGGTAGAATAGGGGCATGCGTAGGCTGCTCTTGTCGCTGTGTGTCGCCGCCGGGGCGATGGCGCAATCTCCGGTTGACTTTGCCAAGGACGTCGAGCCCATCTTCAAACGCTCCTGTCTCGGCTGCCACGGCCCGGCCGTACAGACCAACGGCCTCCGGTTTGACGACGGCCCGACCGCGCTGCGGGGCGGCTACAGCGGCCCGGTGATCCTGCCCGGCAAGGCCACCGAGTCCGAGATCATCCGCCGCGTGATGAGCGATAAATCCAGTATCGTCATGCCGCCCACCGGCCCCCGCCTGACCAACGACGAGATCAGCCGCCTCCAGGCGTGGATCAACGCCGGAGCCGTCTGGCCGCAGAGCGCCAAGCCCGTTGCCAGGCGCCGCGGCAGCTCCCATTGGGCCTTCCAGCCCGTACAGCGCCAGACCGGCTCCATCGACAGCTACGTGCTCGCCCGCCTGCAGAAAGAGGGGCTAACTCCCTCGCCGCGCGCCGGCCGCCCGCAACTCATCCGCCGCCTCAAGCTCGACCTGCTCGGCCTGCCCCCCACCCCGGAAGAGGTCGCCGCCTTCGTGGCCGATGCCAGGCCGGACGCCTACGAGCGGCTCGTCGACAGCTACCTCGCCTCCCCCCACTACGGCGAAAAATGGGCCCGCCAGTGGCTCGACCTCGCCCGCTACGCCGACTCGGATGGCTACGAGAAAGACCAGGCCCGGCTCCACGCCTGGCGCTACCGCCAATGGGTCATCAACGCCCTCAACGCCGACCTGCCCTTTGATCAGTTCACCATCGAACAGATCGCCGGCGACCTGCTGCCCCAGGCGACCACCGAGCAGCGCGTGGCCACGGGCTTCCATCGCAACGTGCTCGTCAACCGCGAAGCCGGCGTCGACCGCGCCGAGGCCCGCTTCGAGCAGCTCATCAACCGGACCAACACCGTCACCACCACCTGGCTGGGCCTCACCGCCGGCTGCGCCCAGTGCCACGACCATAAGTACGATCCGATCTCCCAAAAGGAGTACTACCAGCTCTTCAGCTTCTTCAACAGCGCCGACGACGTCGACATCGACGCCCCGCTGGCCGGCGAGATGGGCCCCTACCTCCGCGCTCTGCCCGAGTACCGCAAACGCCGGCAGTCCCTGATCGAAGAGAACAACATCCCCGCCATGCTCGCCGGCTGGGAAGAGAAGATGCGCGCCGCCTGGGCCAACCCCGGCAAAGACCCGGAGTTCGACTTCTGGGTCACCTCCATGTCGGCCATGTTCGACCACGCCAAGCGGGTCGTGCACACGCCTTTTGCGAAACGAAGCCAACGCGACCAGGACCGGCTGATCAACTACTTCGTCGCCAACCCCGGCCCGCAGTACCGCGATAACAAAGAGGTCACCGAGAGGCTGAAGCAGCTGCGCGCCAAGCTGCAGGAGCTCGACGCCGGCTTCCCCGCCCTGACGCAGGCCTATACGATCGCCGCCCACCCCGAAGCGCCGGTCACGAAGATCGCCATCCGTGGTGACTACAAAAACCTCGGCATCCCGGTCGAGCCCGGGACCCTGGCCATCCTGCCGCCGCTGCAGGAGCCGGGGCGGCTGGGCTTTGCCCGCTGGCTCGTCTCGCGCGAGAATCCGCTCACGGCCCGCGTCATCGCCAACCGCGCCTGGCAGGAGTTTTTCGGCCGCGGCCTCGTGAAGACCTCCGAGGACTTCGGCACGCAGGGCGATAAGCCATCGCATCCCGAACTGCTCGACGCGCTGGCCACGAGATTCGTCGACCAGGGCTGGAGCATGAAGAAGCTCCACCGGCTGATCGTTACCTCGGCCACCTACCAGCAGAGTTCAAAGTACCGGCCTGAAGTGGCCGAGAAAGACCCCGAGAACATGCTGCTCGCTCGGCAGAGCCGTCTGCGCCTGCCGGCCGAGCAGATTCGCGATGCCGCGCTGTTTGCCGGCGAGATCCTGAGCCTCGAAATCGGCGGCAAGTCCATCAAGCCGCCGCTGCCCAAGGGCGTCGCCGAACTCGGCTATGGCAACAGCGTGAAGTGGGCCGAAAGCACCGGCCGGGAGCGCTACCGGCGCGGGCTCTACGTGCACTATCAGCGCACCACGCCCTACCCGCAGCTGGTGAACTTCGATGCGCCCGATTCGAACGTCGCCTGCTCGCGCCGCCGCACCTCGAACACCCCGCTGCAGGCGCTGAACCTGCTCAACGACCCCGTGTTCCTCGAAGCCGCCCACGGCCTGGCCGTCCGCACGGCCGCCGAGCCCAACCGGATCGACCGCATGTTTGCCATCGCCCTGGGCCGGCCGCCGGCCGCAAGCGAACGGGAGTCGCTCGCGCGCTATCTCGACCGGCAGATCGGCATTCTGCAGGCCGAAGGGCGCCCGGCCGAGGAGGCCTGGACCGGCGTGGCCCGCGTGCTGCTCAACACCGACGAATTCATCAACCGGAACTAGCCATGGAACAACTGAACACCTTTCGCCGCCGTCAGTTTTTGAAGAATTGGGCCTATGGTTTGGGGTCGATGGCCCTCGGTGATCTGCTGGTGCGCGATGGCTACGCCGCCGCGCCGAATCCGCTCGCGCCCAAGAAACCGCACTTCCCCGGCAAGGCCAAGAGCGTCATCTTCCTTTTCATGGAAGGCGGCCCGAGCCAGATGGACCTGTACGACCCCAAGCCAGCGTTGACGAAGTACCACGGCAAGCCGCTGCCGGCCGAGTATACGAAAGACCTGAAGCTGGCCTTCACCAAGCCCACCGCCGCGGCGCTCGCCAGCCCGCGCGTGTTCCGGCCGTGCGGGCAGAGCGGCATCATGATGTCGGACTACATTCCGCACATGCACGAGGTGGCCGACGATATCTGCCTGGTCCGGTCGATGCACACCGAGGCGGTGAACCATCATCCGGGGCAGCTGTTTCTGTTCACTGGCTCCATCCAGTTTGGCCGGCCCACGATGGGGGCCTGGAGCGTGTACGGGCTGGGGAGCGAGTCGCAGAACCTGCCTGGGTTTGTCGTGCTTTCCAGCGGCGTCGGCACCTCGGGCGGAGCGTCGAACTTCATGAGCGGCTTTCTGCCTTCCACCTACCAGGGCACGCAGTTCCGCAGCGGCGGCGAACCGATTCTGTATCTGTCGAACCCGGAGGGGATCAGCGCGGCAACGCAGCGGGCCGGGCTGGATGCGATCAAAGAGCTCAACGAAGCGCATCTGGCCGACGTGGGCGACCCGGAGATTGCGGCCCGCATTCAGAGCTACGAGCTGGCCTACCGGATGCAGACCTCGGCGCCGGAGCTGCTCGACTTCTCGAAGGAGTCCCCCGAGACGCTGGCGATGTACGGCATCGGAAAGGAACCCACCAATCAGTACGGCACCAACGCGCTGCTGGCGCGCCGGATGGTGGAGCGCGGGGTCCGGTTCGTTTTGATGATGGACGCTTCCTGGGACACCCACACCAACCTGAACAGCGCGCTCAAGAAGAAGACGATGGCGACCGATCAGCCGGTGGCGGCGCTGCTCAAAGACCTGAAACGGCGGGGCCTGCTCGAGGAAACGCTGGTGGTTTGGGGCGGCGAGTTTGGCCGCACGCCGATCTCGGAGATCCGTAATACGTCAGATCCGGACAATGCCGGGCGCGACCACCATCCGAGCGGCTATTCGATGTGGCTCGCCGGCGGGGGCATCAAGGGCGGGCAGGTGATCGGCGAGACCGATGAACTCGGCTTTACGATTACGCGGGACAAGGTGGAGGTGCATGACCTGCAGGCCACCATCCTCCACTGTCTGGGCTTCGACCACACGCGGCTGACCTACCGGCACATGGGACGCGACTTCCGCCTCACCGACGTGCACGGCAACGTGGTGAAGGCGATGCTGGCTTAGCCGATCCGGTCGAGAATCTGCACCCAGTTGGGCCCGGCGAGTTTGCCGGCCACGCGGGGCCGGCCGGCGGCGAGGTGCGGCGATTGCGAGTGTTTCTGCAGGGCTTCGAGGGAGCTCCACTCTTCGATAAAGGTGAACTTGCAGGGGTTGCTCTGGTCGACGAACAGGTCGTAGCGCAGGCAGCCTTCTTCAAGACGCGTAGGGGCGATGTAGCTTTCGAGCACCTCGCGAACAAGCGCTTCTTCGCCGGGCAGCGCCTCGATATGGGCGACGACATCAATTTTCTGACTCATTTGGCTAAGGGTACACTAGATTGAGTTCACGCCCTATGTCGACCGATCCGAACCTGCCCCCCCGGCCTGCCCGGCCCAGCCTGGCGCAATTGATGGCGGCGCAAGCCGGCGCGCCCAAAGCCGCCACGGCGAAGACCGCGGCGGAGAAAGCGGCGCCGCCGCGGGAGCGCGGGGCCGCCCCGCCCGCGGGCTCCGGGCGCTCGGCCGACCGGATGTTCGAGATCAAGAGCGAAATCCATCGCAAGCTGATCGGCGTGCTCAACCTCGACCAGGTCTCGTCGATCCCGAAAGACCGCATCCGCAACGAGATCGGCCGCGTCGTCGAACGCCTGCTCGACGAAGAGCGCGTGCCGATGACGACGGCCGAGCAGAACCGGATCGTCGAGGAGGTGCTCGACGAGGTGCTCGGTCTCGGGCCGCTCGAGCCGCTGCTCAAGGAAGCGTCCATCTCCGACATCCTCGTCAACGGCTACGACAAGGTCTTCATTGAACGGCAAGGCAAGCTGCAGCGGACGCCGGTCCGTTTCAAAGACAACGCGCACCTGCTGCACATCATTGAAAAAATCGTGGCGCAGGTGGGACGGCGCGTGGACGAGGCGCAGCCCATTGTGGACGCGCGCCTGAAAGACGGCTCGCGTGTGAACGCGATCATTTCGCCGCTGTCGCTCGATGGCCCGTCGCTGTCGATCCGGCGCTTCGGCCGCCACGTCATCACGAGCGATGAAATGGTGGCCTACCAGACGATCATGCCGGCCATGCTGCAGTTTCTGGCGGCGTGCGTGCAGGCCAAGACCACGATTCTGATTTCGGGCGGCACGGGTTCGGGCAAGACGACGACGTTGAACGCGCTTTCGCGCTTTATTCCGGAAGACGAGCGGATTGTCACGATTGAGGACACGGCCGAGTTGCAACTGCAGCAGCGGCACCTGGTGAAGTTTGAAACGCGGCCGGCGAATCTGAACAAAGAGGGCGGCATCAACCAGCGGGTGCTGGTGCGGACGGCGCTGCGCATGCGGCCGGACCGGATTGTGGTGGGCGAGTGCCGCGGTCCGGAGGCGCTCGATATGCTGCAGGCCATGAACACGGGCGTCGAGGGCTCGATGACCACCATCCACGCCAACACCCCGAAAGACGCCTTTTCGCGTCTCGAGGCGATGATTCTGATGGCCGAGCTGCAGATTCCAACGCGGGTGATTCAGCAGCAGCTCGCCAGCGCCATCAAGATGGTGGTGCAGGTGACGCGTCTGCAGGACGGGTCTCGTAAGATCATCAACATCTCCGAGGTGGTGGGGCAGGAGGGCGACCACATTGAAGTGCAGGATGTGTTTGCCTTTGAGCGGGTGGGGCTGAGCGAGGCGGGCAAGGTGCAGGGCCGGTTCCGGTGCTTCAACCGGAAGCCGAAGATCCTCGAGCGGCTGCGCGTCTATGGGATTCAGCTGCCCGACGGTATCTTTGACGAGGTGATGGAAGTTAACCTGTAAGCATGTACATCATCATGGGCCTGACTCTTTTGGGAGTCCTGCTGATCACCCTGTTAGTGACGCCCCCTACGGCCTGGGTGGATTGGCTGAAAGGTAAATCGGAAGGCAAGAGTGAGGAAGAATAGCGATAGAATCTCGGCATGAAGAGATTCACGCGGAGACAACTGGGCGCGGCGGCGCTGCTGGCGGCGCCCATGGAGGCGGCCGAGCCGGCTTACACGGGAGCGCTGGACGGGTTTGCCGGGAAGCTGCCGATGGCGAAGTTCGACCCGGTGGACTGGACGCTGCAGCGCTACAACGAGATGCCGCGGCAACTCCGTTTCCGGGCCGGGAACCGGAAGGCCGCCGAGGCGTGGCAGAAGAAGCTGCGGGTGAAGATTGTCGAGCTGCTCGGCGGGTTTCCGGCCGCGCGGACGCCGCTGGCGCCGCAGACGCTGGAGGTAAAAACCTTTCCGGGCTACCGGCGGGAGAAGTTCGTCATCGAAACGCGCCCGGGGATGATGTCGCTGGGTTACCTGCTCACGCCGGCGGCCGGCCAGGGTCCGTGGCCGGTGGTGCTTTGTGTGCCGGGGCACGGGCGGGGCGTGGACGACATTGTGGGGATCGACGCCAAGGGGCAGCCGCGGACGGACAAGGACGGCTATCAACACGACTTCGCCATTCAGGCCGTCGAGGCCGGCATGGCGGCGATCGCCGTCGAGCCAATGGGCTTTGGCTGCCGGCGGGACGCCCGGACGAAGAAGCGGGGACTGGGCAATTCCGCCTGCCAGCCGACGGCCGGAGCGGCGCTGCTGTTTGGCGAGACGATGATCGCCTGGCGGGTTTACGACCTGATGCGGACGATTGATTGGATAGAGACGCGGCCGGAGCTCGACGCCGCGCGGGTGGGCTGCATGGGCATCAGCGGGGGCGGGACGTGCACGACGTTTGCGGCCGCCGTCGAACCGCGCATCCGGGCGGCGATGGTGAGCGGATATCTGAACAGCTTCCGGGATTCGATTCTCTCGCTCGCGCATTGCATCGACAACTACGTCCCCGGCATCCTGCAGTGGGCCGAAATGTCGGATGTCGCCGGGCTGATCGCACCGCGCCCCCTGTTTATCGAGTCCGGCGACCGGGACGATATCTTCCCGGTGGCGGCCAGCCGGCAGTGCTTCGCGGACCTGCAAATGATCTATAGCAGTTTCGGGGCGAAGGAGCGGGTGGAGCAGGAGGTTTTCGCCGGGGAGCACAGTTTTTACGGAGTCCGCGGGATTCCGTTTCTCAAGAAAGCGCTGACGGCGTAAGCCCGAGTTGTGAAAGAATAGTGCGCTATGCCTTATCGTTACCGGATGCTCGGCCTGCTGTTTCTGCTGTCGATGATCACCTACCTCGACCGCGTCTGCATCTCCGTCCTGGGAGTGCGGATGCAGGAGGATCTCGGCTTGACCCCGAAAATGTGGGGGTGGGTAGTGGGGCTGTTTACGCTCTCTTACGCGCTATTCGAGATCCCGACCGGGGCGTGGGGCGACAAGTATGGTCCGCGCCAGACGGTGACGCGCATCGTGTTGTGGTGGTCGGCGTTCACGATGATCACCGGCGCGGTGGCCAACTACTACGTCCTGCTGGTGGTTCGTTTTCTGTTCGGCGCCGGCGAGGCTGGGGCGTATCCGAACATCGCCGTGAGCATCTCGCGCTGGTTCCCGCCCGTCGAACGGGCCAAGGCGTCCGGCATTAGCTGGATGGCCGCGCGATTGGGCGGGGCGGTGGCCCCGATGCTGACGATCTGGATCGCCGCGCAGTACGGCTGGCGGACCGCTTTCTACCTCTACGGTGCGCTGGGCGCCGTGTGGTGTTTGCTATGGTGGTCCTATTTCCGGGATAACCCGCGGGAGAAGGCCGGCATCTCGGCCGAGGAACTGGCGCTGATTGGCACGCCCAAGGTGGCCGAGGCGCACCATGGGCTGCCCTGGGGACAGGTGCTGAAATCCCGGAACTTCATCACCCTGCTGCTGATGTACCACACCTACTGCTGGGGTTCTTACTTCTATTTGAGCTGGCTCTCCACTTACTTGCAGAAAGGCCGCGGGTTCACCGAAAGCGAAATGACCATCTGGGCGACGCTGCCGTTTCTGGTCGGGGCGGCCGGGAATTTCTTCGGCGGTTGGCTGAGTGATCGCCTGGTCAAGTCCAAAGGGCTCAAGATCGGCCGTTGCGCCATCGGCGCCACGGGGCTCGCGCTTTCGGGCATCTGCATGATCTCGGCCACGCAGGTCGCCGACCGGCAGGCCTGCGCGCTGCTGCTGGCGATGGGCTATGGCTGTATGGACTGTATGCTGCCGGTTTCCTGGGCGATCTGCATGGACATCGGCCGGAAGTATTCGGGCGCGGTGAGCGGCAGCATGAACATGGCGGGGCAGTTGGGGAGCTTTTTGAGTTCGGTGCTGTTTGGTTATCTGGTGGGCTGGATGGGCGGTGACTACAACAAGGCGCTGCTGCCGCTGGCGAGTATGTTATTACTCAGCGCGTATCTCTATACGCGGATCAATCCGAACGAACTGCTCGTGCCCGAGCGCGCTGCCGCGCCCGAGCCCGAACCGGTTGCGGCCTAAGAGTGGTGCTGGTGGAGCATGCGCTCCTCCAGCACATCGAGAGTGGACGGAGAGGGGGAGGGATTCAAGCGGCCGAGCAGGGTCCGGAGGCTGGAGTCCAGGTCGTCCATTTTCTGGTCGATGGTCGATAGACGGATCTTGAGGAGTCCCTCCTGTTCATTCGCGCCGCCAAAGGTGCTCAGCACGGCCGACCGGGCGAAATCAGAGATGCTGCGGGCTCCACCTGACAGGCAAGCTTCACGCAGATTTTGGAATTCTTCTTCGCTCACCCGGAAGTTAACCAACCGGTTGCGAGGCTTAGTGACAGCCATAAGTTATGCCAAGTAGTGCAGTTGTCGTTAAGAACCTCTCAGAAAACGTGTCCTCAGAGAATACGAAGGCGGTTGACAGCCTCTTCATCGAGGTCGATACCGAGGCCGGGCGCCTGCGGAACGGCGAGATAGCCATCGACGGCGCGCAGCTTTTGGCGGGTAATCTGTTCGCGTAGATTGGTGGCTTCCTGGGCGACAAACTCGCAGATGAGGGCGTTGGGTACGGCGTTGAGCCAGTGCAGAGCGGCGGCGACGTTCAGGTAAGTGGAGAAGCCGTGGTTGGCCACGGGTAGACCGCGATCGTAAGCAAGCGAAGCGATCTTCATGGCTTCGGTGAAGCCGCCGCAGCGGGTGAGGTCGACCTGGACGACGTCGACCTGGCCCTGGTCCATCAGGTTCTGATAGCTCTGGCGGTCGCTTTCGTGTTCGCCGGCGGCGATGCGGACCGGGGTGGCGGCGGCGAGTTTGGCGTAGCCGGTGTAGTCGTTTTCGCGCAGCGGCTCTTCGAGCCAGAAGATGTCTTCGGCGGCAAAGGCGTTGGCGCGCTGGAGGGCGGTTTTCGCGTCCCACACAAGGCCGGCGTCGATCAGGAGATCGGCTCGGGGCCCCAGACCGCGGCGGCCGGCGCGGACGAGCGCTTCGTCCAACTCGCGCGACTCACCCATGGGGTGCCAGCCGAACTTGACGGCGCCGAAGCCCTGGTCGACGAGGCGACGGCCGATGGTTTCGGTCTCCTCCGGGGTACGGCCGAACAGGGTGGAGGCGTAGCAGCGGATTTTCTGATGGAAGCCGCCGCCGAGGAGTTTCCAGACCGGCACGCCAAGCGCCTTGCCCTTGATGTCCCAGAGGGCAAGGTCGATGCCGCTGATGGCGTGCATGAGAATGCCGCGGCGGGCGCAGTAGGAGTTGGCCTTCACCATCTTGTACCAGAGGTACTCGGTGGCCATGGGGTCCTCGCCGAGGAGAAGATGGGCGAGGCCGCTCGTGATGGAGTGCGAGTAGGGGCCTTCGACGACGCCGCGGATGGCGAGCGGGGCCGAATCGACCTCGCCGAGGCCGGTGATGCCGGCGTCGGTTTCAATCCGAATGATGACGGCGTCCTGGCCGCTATCGCACTGATCTTTCACCTCGGGCTGGCGCAGGTAGAGCGCCTCGACTTTTGTGATCTTCATGTAGCTATCATAGTGAGTTCGAGGGGCGCTTCTATTTTCAAGTTCTGCGTACTGTCGTCATCCAGTTCCGGCAATTCGATTTTCGTCGGGACCGACCGGGCGCGGGTGCTGATCGACGCCGGGTTGAGCCGGCGGGAGATCGAGTCCCGCCTGTTTGCGATCGGCGAGGACCCGTCGATGCTGGACGCGGTGCTGGTGACGCACGAGCACAGCGACCACGTGAGCGGCTTGGGCGTGCTGCTGCGCAAGTACAAGAAGCCGGTCTACCTGACGCACCTGACCGAGACGGCGATCGACTGGGAGGGGATTCCGGGGCCGCGGCAGACCTTTCAGGCGGGGACGGGCTTCACGATCGGTGACCTGGAGATTGGCTCGTTCACGATTCCGCACGACGCGATTGACCCGGTGGGGTATGTGGTGCGGTCGCAGGGAGTGAGTTGCGCGGTGGTGACGGATCTCGGCTACATGCCGGACTCGATCAAGATGCATCTGCGGGGCGTGGATGCGCTGCTGCTCGAATCGAACCACAACCTGGAGATGCTGAAGGTGGGGCCGTACCCGTGGTCGCTTAAGCAGCGGATCATGGGCCGCAAGGGGCACCTGTCGAACGAAGCCGCGTTTGAGTTCATTGCCAACGACATGGACTCGAGCGTTTCGACGCTCGTGCTGGGCCACCTGAGCGAGCACAACAACTACCCGACGCTGGTGCAGCAGATGGCCGAGGAGGCGCTGGGGCGGCGCGGTTTGCGTCCGCGCCTGCACGTGGCGGAACCCGGGGTGGCGAGCGGCGCGTTCGAGTACTGAACTACCGCTCGAAAACCAGGGTCACCTTGCCGGCCGGACCTTCGTAGAGGAGTTCCAGCTTTTCGATGCTGGTGTCTTTGCCGCGGTAGGGGAAGAAGATCAGGCCGGCCTGGGGCAGCGGCCGTTCGCCTTCGGCCATGGCGGAGCGGCGGGCCCGCTGCTCCATGGCGCGCCGGAGAGGCAGGGGCATCTTGGGCGGCTCGGGTTTCGGTTCGCCGGGGGCGCTGCCGCCGCCGCTGAGTCCGCCTTTGGACTTGCTGCCTTCGGGGGGCTCCGGCGGAATCCATTCCGGGTCCTTCAGCCCTTTGAGCGCCATGCCGATGGGAACGGCCGGAGTAGGCATCTTCTTGCCGTTGATGCGGAGGGAGAAGTGCTCCCAGGAGAGCGTCGTCTTCGCTTCGGGCGGACCGAACCAGGCCACCTCGACGGCAACATGATCCTCGGAGTTGAGCGGACCTTCCATGGTGGGAATGGCGTGGGCGACGAAGTCGGCGGCGATGGTGAGGTCGCCGGCTTTGGCCTGGACCTGATACTCCGAGGGCGCCGCGCGGGCCGGCAAAGCACCTTGCGTTTGCGCGAAAGCGACCGTGCTGACGACGAGCCCGGCCATCCAAGACTGCAATCTCATGCCCAAATCTCTCCTGCTCTGTTCGGTTTCTCTTCCTTCAAGATACCGCATCGTTCCCTTCCCTTCCGGTGACTTGCTATCCTGACCCTTTCCCCCTAACCCTTTCCCCCTAACCCGTTCCCGAGGAGTTTCGATTGATTCAACGCTATACCCGCCCGGCCATGGGCGCGATCTGGAGTGACGAGAACAAGTACCAGTGCTGGCTAGCCGTGGAACTGGCCGCGAGCGAGGCGCTGGCCGAACTGGGCGATGTGCCGGTGGAGGCCGCGCATGCGCTGCGGGCGCACGCGGCGGTGGACGTCGAACGCCTGTTCGCCATCGAGCGCGAAGTGAAGCACGACGTGATCGCCTTCACGACGACGGTGGCCGAGAAGATGGCGGCGGCCGGGGCGGCCGAGGCGTCGCGCTGGTTCCATTACGGGATGACGTCGAACGACGTGGTAGACACGGCGCAGGCGCTGCAGGTAAAGCAGTCGGCGGCGCTGCTGCTTGAGGCGACCGATGCGCTGCTGGCGGTGCTGCGGCGCCGGGCCTATGAGTTCAAAGACACGGTGCAGATGGGGCGTACGCACGGCATCCACGCCGAACCGTACACATTTGGCCTGAAGCTGGCGCTGTGGTTCGACGAACTGAGCCGGAACCGGGCGCGCCTGGCCGCCGCGGCCGAGGATATGCGGGCGGGCAAGATTTCGGGCGCCGTCGGCACGTTTGGCCACATCGGCCCCGAAGCTGAAGAAAAAATCTGCACGCGGCTCGGGCTGAAGCCGGCCGCCATCGCCTCGCAGGTGATCTCGCGCGATTCGCACGCGGCCTTTATCAGCGCTCTCGCGTTGGTGGCCGCCACCTGCGAGAAGGTTGCGCTCGAAGTGCGCCATCTGCAGCGGACCGAGGTTCGCGAGGCCGAAGAGCCGTTTGCTCCCGGCCAAAAAGGCTCTTCGGCGATGCCGCATAAGCGCAACCCGGTGACGTGCGAGCAGATCTCGGGTTTGGCGCGGGTGGTGCGGTCGAACGTGCAGGCGGCGTATGAAAACATCGCCCTGTGGCATGAGCGCGATATCTCGCATTCGAGTGTCGAGCGGGTGATTCTGCCGGACTCCTGCTGCCTGGTGGACTATCTGCTCGCCAAGACGATCTGGCTCGTCGACGGGATGCGCGTGAATCCGGACCGGATGCTGCAGAACCTGCATCTGACTCGCGGGCTGATCTTTTCCGGGCAGCTGCTGCTCGATCTGACCGCGGCCGGCATGCTGCGGGAGACAGCCTATAAACTGGTGCAGTCCCATGCCATGCAGAGCTGGGAGGAGGACGGCGATTTCCGCGCCGCCATCGCCGCCGACCCCGAAGTCCAAGCCTGCCTGAGCCCCGCACAGCTCGAAAAAGCCTTTGCGTTGGACCGTCAGCTCGCCAACGTCGACAAGATTTTCGCCCGCGTCTTCGGAGGTTGATGCCATGTCCTTATCCCGGCGCTCGCTGCTCACTGCCGCGGCGGTCCGTCCGCTGGTGGCTCTCGACAAGAGCCTGATCTACATGAATGCCGCCAACATCGCCCCGTGCGGCAAGGCGGCGCTGGCCGAATACCTGAAACAGCTGCAGGATTTCCAACAGAACCCGGCGTTTCAGAACCGCGAGGTGTATAAGCCGCTCTCGGAGAGTGTCCGCGGGCGCCTCGCCAAACTGCTGGGCGCGGCGCCGGGCGAGATCGCCCTCACGCGCAACGCGAGCGAAGGCAACAATCTGATTGCGCAGGGACTGCGCTTGCAGCCGGGCGATGAGATTCTGCTGACGGCGCACAATCACCCGTCGAACACGCAGAGCTGGCAGCTGCGGGCGAGGCAGTCCGGCGCCGCGGTGGTGACGGCCGAGGTGCCGATCTACGCCAAAACGGCCGAGGAGCTGCTGGGGACGATCGCCGGCAAGGTGACGGCGCGGACGCGCGTGATTGCGCTGTCGCACCTGACGAACACGACCGGACTGCTCTACCCGATTGCGGCCGTGGCGGAGTTGGCGCATCAGAAAAAGGCGTGGTGCCATGTGGACGGGGCGCAGTCGTTTGGCTGGATGAATTTGAACCTGCCGGCGCTACGGATCGATTCGTTCACCGGCAGCTTCCACAAGTGGCCGATGGGGCCGCTCGAAAGCGGGCTGTTGTACGTCCGGGAGGCACGAATCGACGAGTTGACGCCGGCGATCCTCAGCGTCGACTACTGGTCGGATAAACCCACGGGCGCCCGGAAGTTCGAGATGCTGGGCCAGCGGGACGATGCCAAGCTGCGGGGCCTCGAAAAGACGATCGAGTTTCTGGAGACGACCGGGATGGCCGCCATTGAACGCCGGGCGCTGGCGATTGCGGCGCGGTTCCGCAACGGAGTGGCGGGCCTGCCCGGCGCCAAGCTGAAGGGGAGCGGCGAGGCGGCAGTGTCGGGGCCGGTAATCAAAGTGGACTTTCCGGGCCAGGACCTGACGGCGATCTACCACCGGCTGTGGGCGAGTCATCGGATTGCGATCGCCAAAACGGATGCGGGCGATGCGGCGGGACTGCGGTTCTCGCCCCATGTTTACAACACCGAAGCCGAGGTGGACCAGGTTGTGCGCGCCCTGAGCCTATAACTTACACGGCTTGGTCATACCTTATATGGGCCATACAGTACCAACTTGTGGGGAGGCGTTGGGCGGGGGTGAGTATGGACGCAACTGCCTGAAATACAATAGTTTTACGAGAAACATATCGAGCCGCGCGCCTCTCCGTCCAAATTGGTACTTGGATATTTTTTCATTTTCCATACACTAGAGAGAAGAGCGAACTGCATGGCATCGGTAAAGTGCGAACCTTCTCCCACCTTTCATCTCCGCGAAGTGGCGCGCGTATTGCTTGTCGATGACGATCCGGCGGCGCGGCTGATTCTGCGGACGGTATTGCAGGCTGGTGGCTACGGGGTAGATACGGCCTCGACAGCGGTGGAAGCAATTGGCATGCTGGACAGCGAGGAGTATTCGCTGGTGCTGAGCGATCTGCACATGGAGTCGCCGAAGGCGGGCTTGCAGGTGATTTCGCACGCCCGGATGATGGATTACCGGCCGGCAACGGCACTGATCACCTCGTGGCGCGAGCAGATGGAGGCCCACCGGGCGCCGGGCATCATGCTCGTCGAGGCGGAGAACGTGCCGGAGTTGCTCGAACAGGTTGCTGATATGATTGGCGAACGGGCTTCGCGGCAGTTGGATCGCGAGATGCGCAGCCGGAACTAAGGGCTTTCTATCGTTTCGCCGGCGCGGACGACGGCGTCTTCGAAGGCGTCGAGAGCGTCAGCGAAAAAGTGGTCTTTGGCGGGGATGAACGCGACGGCGGGCGGTCCGGAGAGGGTTTTAGTGAGTTCGACCAGTTCGGTCATGGGACCGTGGACGTCGATGGTGGAGTGGAGGAACGTCCGGGGGACGGTGCAGGGTTCGAGGTAGCCTTTGTCCGGGTATTTGGTGGGAAAGCCAACGGCGATGGCGTGGGCCATGGCGGGTATTTGGCTGGCGAGTTGGAGAGCGATGCGCGAGCCGAAGCTGAAGCCGGCGACGACGAAGGGGAGCGTCGAGTAGCGGTCGCGGAGCAGTGCGAGGCAGGCGCGGGCGTCTTCGAGTTCACCGATGCCATCGGCGTAGACGCCTTCGCTGAGGTTCACGCCGCGGTAGTTGAAGCGGAGAACCACTGCACCGGTTCGGCGGAGACCGCGGGCGAGGCGATAGACAACCTTATTGTGCATCGTGCCCCCGTGTTGCGGGTGGGGGTGGCAGACGAGGGCGACGTAGCGGGGTTCGCCCTCTTCGGGCTCTTCGAGCAGGGCTTCGAGACGGCCGGCGGGGCCCGGGACGAAGAGCGTTTCGATGCGCCGGGCCATGGTTAGCTCCGGTAGTTGGTGAACTGCATGTCGATGCCGAGGTCGCTGCGTTTGAGCAGGGCGATCACCTCCTGCAGGGAGTCGCGATCCTTGCCCGAGACGCGGACCATGTCGCCGTTGATGGAGGCCTGGACCTTGATCTTGGCATCCTTAATGATCTTGACGATCTCTTTGGCCTTTTCGATGGGGATGCCGGCCTGCAGGGTGATCTCCTGGCGGACGCTCATGCCGGAGGCGGGTTGGATGGGCCCGTAGGTAAGGGCCTTGAGCGAGATACCGCGCTTGTTGAGTTTCGATTGCAGGATGTCCACCACGGCGCCGAGCTTGTATTCGTCCGCCGAGGCCATCAGGATTTTATTGTCCTTTTCCTTCAATTCGAGGGAGGATTTTGCATCCTTGAGATCGTAGCGGGCGCCGATTTCCTTGAGCGCCTGCTGGATTGCGTTGTTTACTTCGGGCATCTCCACTTTGGAGACGATGTCAAAACTGTTATCAGCCATAACCAACTCGATAATGTCAGGACGGACGGAGTGCGCGCAACACTTCGCGGGTAATGAGTTCCACCATTTGGGGCATCGCCTCATCGAGGGCGACGGTGACGGCGGCGCGGATGCGCTCCTCGTCAGCGATCGGGGTGACCGGTAGCGGCGGGGCATCGGCGCCGAACTCGCCGGCAAGGCGGCGGTCAGCCACCTTGTCGAGCAGGGGAACGAGCATCTCGATGAGGGTGCCCACGCCGAATGGCTTTTGGACGATGCCGTCAGCGCCGGCGGCGGCGGCTTTTTCGGGATCCACGGGCTCAGTAATGCTACCGCTCAGCAGGACACCGATGTGCCGGTGGGCGATGGTTTCACGGACAAACTGGGCGAGTTCAAAGCCGGTCCGTTTGGGAAGAAAGGCATCGGCAAGAAGAACGTCCGGATCGACATCGGCAAGGCGGAGCAGGGCGGTCTCTCCATCGGTCACCGAGACGACCTCATAACCCTCTTCTCGCAACATACGCTCGCCAAGGCGTTGCGCAATAGCGCTATCGTCGGCGAGCAGGATCCGGGCAGCCACTAGTTCTTAACCTTAACCTTCTTCTCTTTCTTCTGCTTTTTGGCGGGGAGCGCCGGGCGATTAGTGGGGGGCGGGGCGGGAGCGGCCTCCGCGGCCGGGGGGGCGGCCGGATCGGCGCCGGCGGCCGGGGCCGGGGCCGGG
>JAINDL010000161.1 GCA_019931245.1 Bryobacteraceae bacterium CoA2 C42 | reverse complement strand
CGGTCGCTGGTGAGGGTCGGTTGCTGGTGAGGGTCGGTCGCTGGTGAGGGTCGGTTGCTGGTGAGGGTCGGTCGCTGGTGCGTCAGGCCCTCTCGGCAATTCGGGGGGACGACTCCGGCACCGATCCGGTGTCGCCTAACCGGTCCGGTGTCGGCTGAAGACTGGCAATCCGATCCATGGTTTCATGCCGGTGGCCGACCAAGCCATCCCGCCTCCCGCGCTGGCCACGCATCGGCGCACAGCGGTCACCATTGGCGGAAGAACCTCGCCAGCCGACGTAATGGAGACCGGGAGCGAGCGCGGGGGCCAGGGCTGCTCTCCCGGAACCGGAAGGGCGTGGACCGATTCCGGGATCGGCGTACGGTCGCCGCCGCGCTACCCGTCCCCTGCGCCATAATGACAAAACAACCACCCCAGGAACTCTATGCGCACCCTCCTCACCCTCCTCCTCGCCGCACCCTGCCTCACCGCCGCCACCCCCTGCGCCAACCTCGCCCAACTCACCCTCCCCCACGCCCGCATCGCCGCCGCCATCCCCGTTCCCGCCGGCGCCTTCGCCCCGCCCAACGGCCGGCCCATCCCTAACCTCCCCGCCTTCTGCCGCATCACCGCTACCCTCACCCCCTCCCCGGATTCCAACATCCAGGTCGAAATCTGGCTCCCCGCCGCCTGGAACTCCCAGTTCCTCGGCGTCGGCAACGGCGGCTTCGCCGGCGCCATCAGCTACGCCGGCCTCGTCGAAGCCGTCCGCCACGGCTACGCCACCGCCTCCACCGACACCGGCCACCAGGGCGGCGGCACCGACGCCTCCTGGGCCCTCCACCACCCCGAAAAGATCACCGACTTCGGCCACCGCGCCATCCACGAAATGACCGTCCAGGCCAAAGCCCTCCTCACCGCCCACTACGGCGCCCCGCCCCGTCGGTCTTACTTCAGCTCCTGCTCAAACGGCGGCCGCCAGGCCCTTATGGAAGCCCAGCGCTACCCCGCCGACTACGACGGCATCCTCGCCGGCGCCCCCGCCAACGCCTGGACCTCCCTCATGACCAACGCCGCCCGCGCCATGCAGGCCACCGCCGCCCCGGCCAACTACATCCCGGCCGCCAAACTCCCCGCCATCCAGGCCGCCGTCCTCGCCGCCTGTGACCTCGCCGACGGCGTCAAGGACAACGTCCTCGAAAACCCGGCCACCTGCCGCTTCGACCCCGCCACCCTCCGCTGCCCCGGCGCCGACGCCGCCAACTGCCTCACCCCGCCTCAGGTCAGCGCCCTCAACGCCCTCTACGCCCCCCTCCGCGACCCCCGCGGCAAAACCCTCTTCCCCGGCTACTCGCCCTCCGGCGAAGCCGAAACCGGCGGTTGGGCCGCCTGGATCACCGGCGCCCAACCCGCCGCCGGCGCCCTCCACGCCTTCTCCTCCAACTTCTTCCGCTATATGGTTCACAGTGACCCCGCCTGGACCATCGACCGCTTCGACCTCGCCCGCGACCTCCCCGCCGCCCGTAAGCTCGCCCCCGCCCTTGACGCCACCAACCCCGACCTCCGCGCCTTCCACGCCCGCGGCGGCAAGCTCATCCTCTACCACGGCTGGTGCGACGCCGCCATCCCCGCCCAGAACGCCATCGACTACTACCAGGCCGTGGTCCGCAAAATGGGCCCCGCCAAGGCCCAACAGTTCGTCCGTCTCTTCCTGGCGCCTGGCGTCCAGCACTGCGGGGGCGGCGCGGGCGCCCACACCTTCGGCCAGGGCGGTGCCCCGCAGGGCGACCCCGCCTCGAACATGGCGGCCGCCCTAGTCCGCTGGGTGGAGCAGGGCACGGCCCCGGAGCGGATCGTCGCCACCCGGCCCGGACGCACCCGTCCCCTCTGCGCCTATCCCCAGGTCGCCCGCTACCGCGGCGCCGGCTCCACCGACGACGCCGCCAACTTCGACTGCGCCCGCTAGGCCAAAACCTCTTTCAGCACCCGCCCGTGTACCTCGGTCAACCGCTCGCGCCGCCCCTGGTGCAGATAGCTCAACCGGTCCTGGTCGAGACCCATCTGGTGGATCAACGTCGCGTGCAGATCCCGGAAATGCACCGGGTCCACCGTCGCCTTCAGCCCGATCTCGTCCGTCGCCCCGTAGGTCACCCCGCCCCGGAACCCGCCGCCCGCCACCCACATCGTGAAGCCCGTATTGTGGTGGTCCCGCCCGTTGCCGCGCTCGGACTCCGGCGACCGGCCGAACTCGCCGCCCCACAGCACAATCGTCGAATCGAGCAGCCCCCGCCGCTTCAGATCCTGAATCAGCGCCGCCGTCGGCTGGTCCGTCAGACTCGCCATCCGCAGATGATTCTTCTCAATGTCGCTGTGCGCGTCCCATTCGGTCTCCCCGCCGCCGCCGCCCGCCACCACGCAGATGAACCGCACGCCCTTCTCCACCAACCGCCGCGCCAGCAGACAACGCCGCCCGTAGTCGTCCGTCAGCGGCTTGCCCACCCCGTACAAGTCCAGCGTCTCCTGCGGCTCCTTGGAGACGTCAAAAATCTCCGGCGCCTCCGTCTGCATCCGGAACGCCGTGTCATAGGCCGAAATCCGCGCCGCAAACTCGGCGTCCTCCCCCGGCAGGTTCGCCTCGTTCAACTGCCGCAGAAACTCTACCGTCTTCCGCCGCCGCTCCATCGAAATACCCTTCGGTAGCTCCAGGTTCAGCACCGGCCGCTTGCCCGGACGGAACATCGCCGGCTGATACACCGCCGGTAGAAACCCGTTCGTGTACATCGGCTGCCCCGCCTCCGGCGCCCCGTGCGGGTCCGGCATCACCACATAAGCCGGCAGCGATTCGGACTCCGAACCGAGCCCGTAAGTGAACCAGCTCCCCATTGCTGGAAACCCCGGAATCACCCGGCCCGACATCATCTGGTACTGCGCCGCCGAGTGCACCACCATGTCCCCGTGCATCGACCGTAGAATGCACAGATCATCCACCACCTTCGCCTGATGCGGCAGCAGATCGGACACCTCGATCCCCGACTTGCCATACCGCGCAAACGTCCGTTTCGTGCCCAGAATCCGCGAGTTCTGGTTCACGTTCTGGTACTCGACCTTGCCGAAACTGTCGGGCCGCTTCTGCCCGTGTAGCTCGTTCAGCAGCGGCTTCGGGTCGAACGTCTCGAGGTGCGACGGCCCCCCGGCCTGAAACAGAAAGATGATCGACTTGGCCTTGGCCGCAAAGTGCGGAGCCTTCGCCGCCAGCGGACTCAACCGCTTGCTCTCCTGCGCCTGCAGCGAGGCATAGCTCATGGCTCCAAAGCCGCAAAAACATTGGGTCAGAAACTCGCGTCGGTTACGGGCGTAGCGTATATGTTCCGGCATCGTTAGTCCACGTACAGAAAGGCGTTGGAGTTAAAAAGGCTCAGGGCAAACTCGGTCACCGCGGCCGGGTCCGGGTCGTCCAGATACTGCTTTGACAGCTGCCGCTCGCGCGGGTTCGGCCCGCGCCCCGTCGCCAGACGAAACGCCTGCTCTACCCTGTCGCCGGTCAGCCGTTTGGCAAAGGCTACCGCCAGATCGTTCGACAGCGTCCCGTTCAGCAACTCGAGCGCCTGCGGCGCGTGCGTCGATTGGTCCCGCCGCGCGCACGACAGCAGCGTGTCCGGCGAGTCAAACACCTGGTTGAACGGCAGGATCAGATTCCGCTTGTAGATCAGATAGATCGTCCGCCGGTCGTGCTCGCGCCGGTCCCGCGTGGTGACCCAATACTGCGGGCGCTTCAGATCCTTAATCAACTCCTCGTCAATCTGGACCAGCACGCTCGGCCCCCCGGCTTTAGGATTCAGCCGCCCGGAGACCGCCAGCATCGAGTCGCGGATCTCCTCGGCCGCCAGCCGCCGCCGGTTCATCCGCCACAGCAGCTTGTTCTCCGGGTCCTTCCCCGCGCCCGCCACCGAACTGCTCCCCTGCCGGTAGGTCGCCGACGTCGTCAGCATCCGGTGCAGCGGCTTCATCCGCCAGCCGCCCCGCACATACTCGTTCGCCAGCCAGTCGAGCAGCTCCGGGTGCGTCGGCTTGAGGCCCATCTTCCCGAAGTCGTTCGGCGTGCCCACAATCCCGCGGCCGAAATGGTAACCCCAAATCCGGTTCACCATCACCCGCGCCGGCAGCGGATTCGCCGCATCCGTAATCCACTCCGCCAGCCGCTGCCGCGGCTTCCCGGTCGCCAGCGGCAACTCCGGCGTCTCCTCCGCCAACAGCACCCCCGGCGGCCGCATCCCCACCTGTGCGCCCTTGTTCCGGTAGTCGCCCGCCGCCAGCAGATGGATTGGCGTCATCTCCTTTACATCGTTCCGCACCGCGTACATCGCCGCCGGCGGCGATGGGATCTGCTCGTCAATCGCCTCGAGGCGCATCAGGATCTTGCCCTTCTCCTCCTCGGAAGCCCGCCGCATCGCCGTCCGCAGTTGGCGCATCTCGGCTTCGAGCGGCTCCATCGTCTGCTTGTAGCGCGCCTGCTCCTCGGCCGACGCCACCACGATATCGTTGGCGTGCGTCTGCGCAAAATACCCCTGCAGCCGGTAGTAATCCGACTGCCGGATCGGGTCGAACTTATGGTCGTGACACCGCGCGCAGCCCATCGTCATCCCCAACATCGCCGCCCCGACAATGTTGGTCATCTCCGTCAGGACTTCGGTCCGCGAACTCGCCACGTTCTGGTTGCCTGCGTTCTTCCGCAGCGGGCCCAGCCGGTTGAAGCCGCTCGCAATCAGGTAGGTGTTGTTCGCCGGATCCATCTCATCGCCGGCCAACTGCTCCCGCAAGAACTGATCGTACGGTTTGTCCGTGTTCAAGCTCTCAATCACGTAGTCCCGGTAGCGAAAGGCATCCGGCCGGTGCGTATCGTACTCGTAGCCATCGGACTCGGCGAACCGCACCACATCGAGCCAGTGCCGCGCCCACTGTTCGCCGTAGCGCGGCGAGGCCAGCAGCCGGTCCACCAGCCGCTCGTAGGCGTCCGGCGCCTTGTCGCGGACAAACGCGGCGATCTCCTCGGGCGTGGGCGGCAGACCGTGCAGATCGTAAGTCACCCGCCGGATCAACGTCGCCCGGTCGGCCTCCGCCGCCGGCTTCAGCCCAGCCTTCTGCAACCCCTCGAGAATAAACGCGTCCACCGGGTTGCGGATCCACCCGTCCGCGATCACCGGAGGGCGAACCTCCTTGCGCGGCTGAAACGCCCAATGCCGCCGCTCGGCCGCCGTATACCGGCCCAACGGGGCGATCTCGTTCGTGTTCGGAGCGGCGAATGCAGCTGCGGCCACAACCAGGGCTAAGATCCGTCTCATAGAGTAACTGAGAAGAATTCTATCCCCTTTCCTCTCCCGGCGGAAGCCTCTGCTCCAGCTTCGCCAGCGCCGCCAGCAGTTCCGCCCGGCGATACGGCTTGGCCAGAAACAGGTCCATCCCCGCCTCCAGACACTGCTCTCCATCGCTCGGCAGCGCCAACGCCGTCAGCGCGATGATCGGGGTCCGCACCCCGGCGGCGCTCTCCTGCGCGCGGATCCGCCGCGCCGCTTCGATCCCGTCCATCACCGGCATCCGGACATCCATCAGCACGGCGTCAAACCGCTGCTCGGCTGCCGCCGCTACCGCCCGGCTCCCGTCTTCAACCGCCATCACCCGGTGCCCCGCCTTCACCATCATCCGCTCGAGCAGCGTCCGGCTCACCACATCATCCTCGGCCACCAACAGCGTGAGCGGCCGCCCCGGCGCCTCCTCCAATCCGGTAGCCTTCGCGGCGGGCGCCGCCACCGCCGCCAGCGGAATAGCAAACCGAAACGTGCTCCCCACGCCCGGTTGGCTCTGCACCCGCAGCTCGCCGCCCATCAGCCGCACCAGCTCCGCGGCGATCGCCAACCCCAGTCCCGTCCCGCCGTAGCGCCGCGCCGTCGATTCTTCGGCCTGGGTAAAGGCCTCGAAGATATCTCCCTGCCGCTCCGCCGGAATGCCGATCCCCTCGTCGGCCACCGCGAACTCCACCTGCTCGCCCGCCGCCCGGATTCGCAATACAATCTCGCCCTGCTCGGAGAACTTCGCCGCATTGCCCAGCAGATTCACGAGAATCTGGTACAGCCGGCACGGATCGCCCTCAACCCACTCCGGCAGCTCCGCGTCCACCTCCTGCCGCAACTGCAAACCCTTCGCCCGCGCCGCCGCCTGCACCGCCAGCGCCGCGCGCTCGGCGCTTTCCGACAGCGAAAACGGCAGCCGCTCCAGCGTCAGACTGCCGCTCTCGGCCCGGCTGAAATCGAGAATGTCGTTGACGATCCGCAGTAGATGGCGACCGGACTCGTGCGCCGATTCGAGGTACTCGGCCGGGTTGTCCTCCCCGTCCGCCAACCGCGCCAGTTCAATCATCCCCAGAATGCCGTTCATCGGCGTCCGGATCTCGTGGCTCATGTTGGCCAGAAACTGCGCCCGCGCCGCCGCGCTCCGTTCGGCCCGCTGCTTGGCCCGCAGCGCCAAGCCCAAACTCACCAGACTCACCAGCAGCGCCACGGCCAACACCGCGCATAACGCTTGCCACGGCAGCGGCGCGCCGGCGATCGTCAACAGTGCGAGAGACACACTCACAGAGAGCCCTATCGGCTTCTGCGGAGAATATCTTAGACCGGATAGACCCAGGGAGCACGGTATGGCCGGCGCAGCAGCGCGTTGCCCGCCGCATCGCCGGGGCATTGGTTGCCGTCCCACCGGATACTCCGCCCCAGCCGCCACGACACCATGCCCAGCAGCGCCGCGTTCGTCGCCCGGTAGCCGATCTCAATATCCCGCACAGGTTTCCGCTTCTCCCGGATCGCGGTCAGAAAATCGGCCCACAACTCCTTGATGTTCTGCCCGTCCGGGTCGTTCAACTGCGGCTCCACATGAATCGGCTTCTCCGATTTCTTGGCCGGATAGAACGTCCAGCCGTCGCGCCAGCCCATGTGGAACGTCCCTTCGGTGCCGTAGAAGTACGCCCCGATCAGATGCTGTTCGGCGTTGTTGCCCGCATAATGGCGCTGCTCCCAGGTCGCCGTGAACGACTCGAACTCGTAGGTCACCACCTGCGTGTCCGGGGCGTCGGTGGAATCCTCGCGGATGAACCGGTTCCCGGTCGAGTGCACCGATTTCGGATGCGTCTCCTCGGTCCACCACAACACCTGATCCATCCAGTGCACGCCCCAGTCGCCCAGCGTGCCGTTGGCGAAATCCAGATACTGCCGGAAGCCGCGCGGGTGGATCGACGGATTGAAGTTGCGCTTCGGCGCCGGACCGAGCCATAGATCCCAATCCATCCCCTTGGGTGGTTCGGCATCGGGCGTCTTCACGCCCGCCCCGCCCGCCGCGTGGGCGAAGGTGCGGACCATGCCAATCTTGCCCACCTTG
>JAINDL010000189.1 GCA_019931245.1 Bryobacteraceae bacterium CoA2 C42 | reverse complement strand
TGTTGCCCTACGAAGTTGCGCTTCCGCTCTCCGTAGACTCGCGCGACATGAATCGCGCTCTTCCCCTGGATGTACCCCACAACCTGCGACACCGATTCCTTCGGCGGTATCGCGATCATCCTGTGTACGTGGTCACTCATCAAATGCCCTTCTTCGATCCGGCATTCTCGTTGCGCGGCTAATCGCCGGAACACTTCTCCCTGAACACTTCTCCCAAGTTTCGCCTCAACTGCCCATACAAAACTTTCCGGCGGCATTTCGGGATGAACACCACGTGATATTTGCAGTCCCACTTCGTATGGCTTAACCTTTCGTTCTCGTCCATCGGGTTTTCTCCTTATCGTGTACTTGGCGGCTCACGCTTCGAAGTTTCCCCGATGGACTCCCGGAATTGTCAAACTGCGCATTCCTCCCCGGCAAAGCCGGGGGGCCTCCCTTGTTAGGCTAGGCGGCGGTTTCCCGTGGCAGCGTCCACCAGAAAAATGCCCTCGTCCAGATGGTTGGTATCGCGCAGTATCAGCATGCCCGCCCGGCTGGGTTGGGCGTAATGTGGCAAACGTTGAACCAAGCGATCGTGCGGGGTTCTGGCGTCTGCCAATCCACCACCCGCAACTCCGGCGGCCAGACCGTATCGGTCACCCGCCCGGTCGCCCCCAGAAACGTCTCATGGACGGCAAACTCCTCGTCATCGTTCGGAGAGAGACACTCAAGACCCGTCCCGTCCTGCCGCACGCGATGCATGTGCGGAGCTGGAGGGCCGGCAAACAGGAGCCACTCCGGGTCGGCCTGATGGAACTGCGGATGGATTACCGTTCGCGGAAACGGAATCCACCGCCAGTCCGCACCGTCCGTCCGCCCCACGGGCAGGCCAGAGTTCTCGCCCTGCTTGCACGCCGCTACCAACCACCGCCCGGCGGGGTCCAGCAAGCATTCCCCGATCGACGCGGTCCCGTAATCCACCACGCACCGTTCCTCGAGCGTTGCCAAACTAAGCCCCGAGAGACCGCCGTCCCGCGCGAAAAACACCCGCTCGCCCGCTGGATCGATGGCCGGCGAAGAGGGATGCAGCGGAGCCCCGCCGGTAAGTTGCACAATGTCCCTATGCGGAAACTCTGGTACCGCAAAAAGCTGCCAGCCGCCCTCGCGATTGGAGACGAACACGATCGTCCGGCCGTCCGGGGTGAGGGAGTTTTGCCGGAAATAAGTCGCAAGGTTGGTCGATGGATGCGCCGTTAGCCGATGGACCCACTGCACCGGCCACCCGGTCCCGGTGCAGTGGGTACTCCGAACCAGCCGCCGCCCCTTTGTCTAGTTCATTTCCGACTTTTCTTACAGATGAAGATATGCTGCCAAGGCAGGACATCGAGCACTTTGTCGATCCGGAAACCCTCGGGTTCTAACTCTGCCTTCACTTCGGCGACACTCATCTTGTGCTCGAGACGGATCGGCACCGATTGGTCTTCCTTGCGAAATTCGAGCAGCACCAAGCGGCCATCGTCTTTGAGCGCTTCCCGCATCCGCCGCAGCATGAGCTGGGGCCGCGCAAACTCATGATAGACATCGACGAGCAGGATTAGATCCTGCGACTGGGGCGGCAGCTTGGGGTCGTCCTCCGTGCTCAGGACGGGCACGACATTCTCAATCCCGTCAGACCGCAGCCGCCGAGCGAGCAATTCGAGCATCCGCGGCTGAATGTCCACCGCGTAGACCTTGCCGGCCGGCCCCACCAAGCGCGACATCCGCACCGTGTAGTAGCCGCTGCCCGCGCCCAGATCGCACACCGTCATACCGGGCTGAATGTCGAGGGCGCGGATCGCCTTCGACGGATTCTCCTCCCTTTCGCGCTCGCCCCGTTCGAGCCAATCCGCCCCGGCGGCGCTCATGACGGGAGCAATCACCCGCCCGCTGACCGGATGCTTCGCCTGAGCCCACAGGCCGGCCACCCCGGCCAGTAAAATTGGGAATTGCAATCCTGTTCTGATTACTCGCATAATAAGGTGTTCTTAACTTCTGAACCGGACTGCCTGGCACGGCCCGCTATCGTGCGCGAAGCGACTTCCTGGTTATTATGAAAATCGTGCCACTTCGCTACCTTCCTATTTTATCCCTAGCCTTGCTTCTCGCGGTTGGCCTTTCTTGCAGCAGTGAAGGATCAAAATCCACTGTCGCGTCCTTCTCGCTGGGAGATCGCGCCCCGGCTGGGAGGGTCACTTACGTTGGACTCACCGCCGAGTACCGGGCGGAGCTGCCCGGCGCCAAAGAGCCGGTGAAACACCGCTACCTGTTGATCTTCCTGTCAGCTACCAACGGTTCCGGCCAGGAGATCACGCTGCCCCACACCCGTCTCATCGGCGCCAACGGCACGGAGTATCCTGAGGTGACCGAGATCGACGGGTTCCCGCAGTGGCTGGGGCTGCTCCGCACCGTTTCGCCGGGAAGCACTGAGCAAGGTTATGTTGTATTTGATGTTCCGGTGGGTGCCTACAAGCTGCAGGTTTCAAGCGGGGGAGATCCGGAAAAGGAGCAACTGGCTGAGATTGAAATTCCCGCTAACCTCCGTTCGACGAGCCCCACTGGGGTGGACGGCCCTTCTCTTAGCAAGTAGTCTCTGCCCCGCGGGTCGCGGCCAGTCCTCGGCTGGCGCGCCCGGGCAGGTCGCTCTCACCATCGATCAGTTGACGGTCAGCGCCACCGACGGCGGGTCAGCGATCGAGCGAGCGTTTGGGAGTGGCGAGACCGTCTACGTCCGCTTCAGCGTAACTGGCGCCCGTTCCGCAAAGGCGGATGAAGATAGTGATCCGCGGGTCCGTCTGCGCTATCAGATGAGCTTGACGGATAGCGCAGGCTTGGCGCTCGCCAAATCGCTGGTGGGCGAGGTAGTAGCGGACTTGGCGCCGCAGGATAAACAGTGGAGGCCGAAGGTGCAGGCGGAATTGGAACTGCCGGCCGGCCTCGTCCGGGGCGAGGCCACGCTCGAAATCCGGCTGGAAGACCAGTTGGCGGGCACGGCCACGGCGCGCCGGACGCCGGTGCCTCTCGCCGGGCCGGTGGTGCCTGCCGATTCCCCGCTCGGGGCTGCCGCGTTCGGTTTCTACCGGCAGGAGGAGGCTCCCGAACCGGTGCTGACGCCCGTTTACCGCGCCGGGGAGACCGTCTGGGCGCGATTTTCGATTATCGGTTTTGCCCGGACGGACGCCAATCGCTATGACGTTTCTTACGGGCTGGAGGCGTTCAACGCCGCTGGGGCGAGCCTGTTCCGACAGGAGATCGCCGCCGAACAGACCGGCGAATCGGCCTACCCGCGGCGGTACCTGCCGAGCGTTCTGAGCCTGAATCTGAGCCGCGATCTGGCGCCGGGGGCCTACCGTCTGCAGTTGCTGCTCCACGACCGTATCAGCGGCCGGCGCGCCGCGTCCGATCATCGCTTTACCGTCGAGTGAGAGGATTCCGCGTCGGGCCCACTCCTGTAACATGGGCCTGTTTCGTACCCGGTCAGCGGCGGTATTCGGCATTGATGCGCATTTGATTGACGTCGAAGTGGACCTCTACAACTCCGGGTCCGCCCGGGACTTCATCACGGTGGGCATGCCGGACCTGGCCGTCCGCGAGAGCCGCGAACGAATCAAGTCGGCTCTGACCAACTCCGGCTTCGGCTACCCGGCCCGCGCCGTGACCATTAACCTGGCGCCGGCCAACGTCCGGAAGGAGGGCCCGGGGTTTGACCTGCCGATGGCGCTCGGCATCCTGGGCGCCATGGGGACGCTGCGGGCGAGCGAGCAGCACCTGGCCATCGGCGAGTTGTCGCTCGATGGCGCCGTGCGGCCGATTCGCGGTGCGCTTTCGATTGCGGTGTGCGCCCGTGAGCGCAACGTCCGCAACGTGATAGTGCCGCTCGAGAACGCGGCCGAGGCCGCCGTCGTCGAGGGTGTGAATGTCTTCGGCGTCAAGCATATCGCCGAGGCGGTCGGCATCGTCAACGACCCGATGAAGTTCGACCCGGTGCCTTCCGCGGTGGATACGGCGGCAACGCCGGACTACCCCGACTTTTCGGATGTGCGCGGCCAGTCGACCGCCAAGCGGGCGCTCGAAGTTGCCGCGGCCGGCGGCCATAACGTTCTGCTGGTGGGCCCCCCGGGCTCCGGCAAGACGATGCTCGCCAAACGGTTTGCCGGGATCCTGCCGCCGTTGACCTTCTCCGAATCGCTTGAGACGACGCAGATCCACTCGGTGGCCGGGCAGTTGGCCAAGGGCCACGGACTGCTGCGACTGCGGCCGTTCCGGTCGCCGCATCATACGGTCTCCGACGCCGGGCTGATCGGGGGCGGCAGCGGCGCACCGCGGCCGGGCGAGGCGAGCCTGGCGCACCACGGGGTGCTGTTTCTCGACGAATTTCCCGAGTTCGCCCGTAATGTGCTCGAACAGTTGCGGCAGCCGATGGAGGAGGGCGCGGTAACGATCGCCCGAGCCGGGATCTCGACGCGCTTTCCGGCCCGGTTTATGCTGGTGGCGGCGATGAACCCCTGTCCGTGCGGGTTCCACGGGGACCCGACGCGGGAGTGCCGGTGTACTCCGGGGATCATCCAGCGGTATCTGGCCAAGATCAGCGGGCCGATGCTCGACCGTATCGACCTGCACATCGAAGTTCCGGCCGTGCCGTACAAAGATCTTCGCGGGGGCGATGCGGCTACCAGCTCCGACCACTTCCGGCAGCGGGTCGAGGCCGCGCGGCAGAAGCAGCGGGAACGCGGCTTCTACAACGCGCACATCCCGAGCGCCCAACTGCGCACCCACTGCGGCCTCGACGAGGCCGGCGAGCGGACCCTCGAAATGGCCGTGCGGCGCATGGGCCTCAGCGCCCGCGCCCACGACCGAATCCTGAAAGTGGCACGGACCATCGCCGACCTCGACGGGCGGGAACAGATCGGCGCCAAACACCTCGCCGAGGCCGTGCAGTACCGCAGCCTCGACCGAACCTACTGGAATTAAACTTGTATCTCGGCAGGGGCGGGCCGCAAGCCGGCGCTGCCCGGGAGCGGCCCGCAACAGGATCTCGACAGGTTTCTGCCGGGGGAGATCGGCCGATTCGGGTTTCTGTTGGGTTCTGTTGGGATCCAGTTGGGTTCTGCTTGGGTTCTGTGGGGATCGGTTTTTGAAAGAACCGAACCTGTAAGTAGTTTCTTTTGAAGCACTTCCTGGGTTCTTCCTTCCGCGGGCGGGTGTGCGCGTGCGTGCGTGTGCGCGCGGTATATTGATACGGCCCGGCGGGGTTCGATGCCCCGCCGGGCCGTGCCCGTTGTGCGGACGGGGAGCAGCGAGTTTGGGCGAGAAAGGCTTTGCCTGGCGCATGGGAATGATCCTCCGGAACGCTTTCAGGTTGGCATGGCGGGGAGGGGAATCCGGTCGAGAGTGTCGCGGGAGGCCCGTGGTTATTGGGGGGGAAAATTCCGATGGGTCGTGAATCATGATTCCCGGCTTGCGCGGAGGCGCAAGCGAAGGATGAAAGTGGGCCGGATGGTGTGGGCCGGATGGTGTGGGCCGGCCGAAGAGCGTGGGGGACGGAGTGAAGCAGTAAGTGAGCGACGTGAATTATACGGGCCACGGGGCTTTGGAAAGTATGCGGATGAACGGGCAGGCGCTGCGGGAGCGGCGGACGTATGATCCGTTGCGACTGCAGTTGACAGGGATTGCCTATGAGCGGTGTTTGGACAACACCGTGGCTTGCGGGACGGTGGAGGCGGTGCGGGCGTTTGGGTTTGGATACGGTGCGGCGGGTTTGGGCAATGGCGGCGGGCCGAATAACAATGGGAATGTGCGGACGCAGTCGATGGCGGATCCTGGGGTGGTGGGGGTGACGCAGGTTTACGGGTATGACCCTGTGAACCGGTTGACGGCGATTGAGGAAGGGGGGATTTCGGAGACGAACTGCTATGACGAGCACGGCAACCGGGCGGTGTTCGCCGCGGGGGGCGGCGTGTCGCCACTGCTGATGAGCAGAGAGCGCATGGACACCCTGGCCGCAGCGGAAGACGGCGAATGACGTACACTGCCTTCATGGCGGCTCAAGCAAAACTTCTGCATCTTTGTTTGGCCGCTTTTTGCTTGCCCGCCTTCGCTAATGTACCCCGGGGCTTGCTGCTAACCGAAAAACTGCATCAGGGTGGCGAGAGCTTTGTGCTGCCCTCGCATCGGGGTTCGACCGCCTTCACGGAGGGTGCGGTCTCGGAGACCAACAATTACGATTCGTTTGGCAATCGATGGGTGACAACCGTCCGCGGTTTGGTTGCCGATCCATTGACCCCTGCTGGTCCGGGTTGGTTTAGTGCGGCGAGCAATCAGATGACCGGGGTTCCGTATGATGCGGCCGGGAACCAGATCCAGTTCAATCCCTACACGATGAGCTATGACGCAGAGGGGCGTGTGGTATCGGCGACTAGTGCCGCGAACGGAAGCGCGGTATACGCGTATGACGGCGAGGGGCGGCGGGTCAAGAAGATTGTAAACGGGAATGCCACAACGGTATACGTCTACGACGGGTTGGGACGATTAGCGGCGGAGTACGGCGCGGGGAGCGGGGGGAGTGGGTTAGGGTTTCTGACCGAAGATCACCTGGGGAGCGTGCGTCTGGTGACGGGGCCTCTCGGAAATGTCATTCGACGGCATGACTATCGGCCGTTTGGACAGGATCTGAGTGGAGTGAATGGCCGGGGACCGAGGTATGGG
>JAINDL010000080.1 GCA_019931245.1 Bryobacteraceae bacterium CoA2 C42 | reverse complement strand
TCCCACCCCCAACCACACCCCCACGTTCACCAGCGACACCAAAAACCCGATCCGCCACCACTCCCCCTCCCCCACATACCCCGCCCCGTAAAACACCGGCGCCGAACCCGTCCCGTAAGGCGTCAACCCCGCGTTCAAGTTCGAAAAGTAACCCAACGGCAACGCCGCCACCAGCGGCGGCGCCCCCAGCGCCAGCGCCGCCGTCAAAAACGCCGGATACAACGCCGTAACCTGTGCCGTCATACTCGCAAAAACATAATGAACATACAAATACACCAGCACCAGCACCACTAACCCCGCCATCCACCCCATCCCCGCCAGCCGCCCGAACAATGCCTCCGACGCCACCCGCACCGCTCCTCCCGCGTTCAACTCATCCGCCATCATGATCAACGGCGCAAACCACAACAACACATCCCACGCCTTCGTCTCCCCCACTAACTCCTCCCAACTCAACAACCCCGCCACTAACTGCGCGCAGATCCCCACCAGCGCCACATACGCATTCCCCACCCCGTGCCACGGCGACGTCACCCAACCCAACATCACCATTCCCAAAATCATCACCAATCCCCGCTCCGCCCCGCTCATCGCCCCCATCTCCCGCAATCGCCCCACCGCCAACTCCCGCGCCGGACCCATCTCCGTCAACTCCGGCGCATGCCACCGCGAAATACAGTACGGCACCGCCAATCCTGCCACCGCCGCCGGCACGCAACTCCCCGCCAGCCAGCCCAACCACGTAATCTCCACCCCGCCAATCTTCATCGCCATCTGCGCCATCAGCGGGTTCGCCACCATGCTCGTCAAAAATACCGCCGACGCCAGATAGTTCCCGTGAAAACAAACCAACATCAGAAACGACCCCATCCGCCGCGCCGTCTCCCCCGGCTCCGACCCGAACGCCAGCGCCAAACTCCGCGTCACCGGATACACTACGCTCCCGCCCCGCGCCGTGTCCGACGGCACAAACGGCGCCACCACCATCCCCGCCCCCACCACGGCATATCCCAACCGCAGCGGCGTCGTCGCAAACCGCGCGATCAACTCATATGCCACCCGCATCCCCAAACCCGTCGAACTCACCGCCCGCGCAAACAGATATGCCGAAAAAATCAGCCACACCGTCTGGTTGCTGAACCCCAGCAGGACCCGGTTCGCCGGCACCGTCCCCGTCACTGCCAGCAGCGTCATCGCCACCAGCACGCAAGCCCCCATCGCCATCGGCTGCACCACCAGCGCCAGAATCGTCGCCAGAAACACCGCCACCAAATGCCGCTGCAGCTCCGTAAACCCCGGCCACGGCAAAAAATACAGCAGCGCCCCCGGCGCCAAAACCATCACCCAGCGAACCAGTTTCTGTCTCAAGGTCCACCATCATATCCCGTCCGGAAAAATTTTCCGGGCATACTGGACTCTTTTGGTCTCCTATCCTATACTTGCAAGTAAATGGCAACTACGATTCAGGTCCGCAAGCAGTGCTGCGAAACCTATCTCTCCCGGGGCACCCGCTGTTCCATCTGTCCCTGCCTACCGCAAAACATGGCCTCCGCCGAAGCCTGCCGCCTCGAATGCGCCTCGACGCAGGGCACCTGCGGCCGCCGTTTCACTCGCAACATCCCCTCCCCCTTCGCCGTCCTGCAAGCCGCCGTCAAATAGACTTCACGGCTTCAACCGCGAATAGTAATCCCGCGTCAACTCAAAAATGCTCCGGCCCTGCGGCCGCTCCAGCCCCCGCAGCACCCCCGCCCGGTCCCCCGCCGTCCGCTCCTGCCCCAGCTTGAACTTCGCCTCCACCTTCTCCACCGTCATCTCGTAAGCCACAATCTGCTGCCGCATCCCCGTCAAATACTCCGGATGCATCGAACTCAGCTCCCACGCCTTCCCCGCCCCGTACTTCTTTTCATTCCGCGTCACCAACTGGTCCAGGCTCCGCGCAAACGCCGCATCATCGTCCACGCGCCGCGGCTTGCCATGGCAATGCACCACCGCGAAGTTCCACGTCGGCACCGTCGGCCGCGCCGCGTACCAACTTGGCGAAATGTACGCGTGCGGCCCGTGAAACACTGCCAGCGCCTCCGCCTCTCCGTTCATCGCCTCGTTCTGCGGATTATTCTTCGCCAGGTGCCACCACAGCTTACCCCAGCTTCCCCCCCCGCCCGGCCGCTCGTAGATCGTCGGCACGTTCGTCACCCGGATCCCCCCGCCCGCCGTAATCACCATGGCGAACGAGTACTCCTCGAAAAACCCCATCAACAGCTCCCGGTCCCGCTCCACGTGCCGGTCCGGAATGTACAAACTGTCCGAAGCCACCTCGGCGGCCCCGGCCAACCCCGGCAAACCCAGAAGAAAATGACGCCGCTCGGCCATACCTCAATATAGCAGCCCACCCGTCACCGGACCGGGATCACCGGACCATCGTTTGACAATTCTTCGGCATTCGGCAAACACTTGGGGGTAATGGGAACCGCCGAACGCCGCGCCCGCGAAAAAGACGCTCTCCGTCAAAAAATTCTCCAGGTGGCCACCGAACTCTTCCTCCACGACGGCTTCGATAGCGTCACCATGCGCGCCATCGCCGACCGTATCGAATACGCCCCCTCCACCATCTACCTCTACTTCAAAAACAAAACAGAAATCGTCGATGCCATCTGCGTCGAAACCTTCGAAATCCTCATCGATCGCCTCCACCAGATCGAACAACAAGCCCTCCCCCCCGACGCCTCCCTCGCCGCCGGCATCCGCTGCTACATCGAGTTCGGCATCGAGTACCCCCACCAGTACCGCCTCGTCTTCGGCAACGTCCCCTCCGATGATTTCACCGAATCCGCCGAATCCAACCTCCTCGGCCGCCAGGCCCTCGAGCACCTCGTCCGCATCATCGCTATCGGCCAGCAGGCCGGACTCTTCCCCACCACCACCGACCCCGCCGCCGATGCCCTCACCGTCTGGTCCCACATGCACGGCACCACCTGCATCCTCATCAACGACCACGGCCGCTACAACTTCCCCTGGCCCTCCAAAGAATCCATGATCGAACGCAGTGTCGATCTCATCACCAAAGCACTCCTCTCCCCCGCCGCCTGACCCCCTCAACAAAAGCCAGACTTTGTTCTGAACATTGTTCAGAAAAAACTTGACACTGCCAAGTCGCGCTCTCATAATGAACCTTGTTCAGTAATTTTTCACTGGTCAATACGTGATGAGCATTCTAGCCTGGAAAAACCTCCTCCACGATCGTGTCCGCCTCATCGTTACCCTCACCGGTATCGTCTTCGCCCTCGTCCTCATCGCCATTCAATTCGGCATGTTCCTCGGCTTCCTCGATACCGCCGCCAACATCGTCGAAAACAACTCCGCCGACCTCTGGATCTCCGCCCCCGGTATCCCCCATGTCAACGGCGGGTCCCCCATCCAGGAATCCAAGCGCTGGAAAGCCCTCCAGGTCCCTGGCGTCACCCACACCGCCAACTTCGCCGTCTTCTTCGTCAACTGGAAGCTCCCCAACGGTGCCTTTGAAACCTGCCAAATCGCGGGTTTCGATCTCGACTCCGGCATGGGCGGCCCCTGGAACCTCGTCGCCGGACGCATCGAAGACCTCCGAGGCGAAGACACCGTCATCATCGACGACCTCTACAAAACCAAACTCGGCGTCCACAACATCGGGGAAACCCTCGAGATCAATGGCAAACGCGCCCGGATCGTCGGCTTCACGCACGGCATCCGCTCCTTCACCACCGCCCCCTACGTCTTCACCAGCTTCAAAAACGCCCAAAACTACATCCCCATGCGGGAGCACGAAACCATCTTCATCCTCCTCCGCACCGCCCGCGGCGCCAACCTCCCCGCCATCAGAACCCGTCTCCTCGCCACCATCCCGGGCATCGAAGTCTTCACCCACGACGAAATCCTCCTCCGCACCCGCAACTACTGGGTCTTCGGCACCGGCGCCGGCACCACCACCCTCATGGGAGCCATGCTCGGTCTCCTCGTCGGCATCGTCGTCGTCGCCCAAACCATCTACGCCGCCACCATCGACCATCTCAAGGAGTTCGGCACCCTCAAAGCCATGGGCGCCACCAACGGACAGATCTATCAGGTCATCATTCTCCAGTCCGCCCTCGCCGCCGTCATGGGATATGTCCTCGGCATCTCGGTCGCCCTCGCCATCGTCGGCTCCACCGCCAACACCGATCTGCTGATCAAACTCCCCTGGCCCGTCGCCCTCGGCATCTTCGGCCTCACCCTCTTCATGTGTATGAGCGCCAGCCTCCTCTCCATCCGCAAAGCCACCACCATCGACCCCGCGATGGTCTTCCGCGGCTAGGACTACCCCATGCAGCCACTCATCTCCGTCTCCCAACTCGTCAAAGAATACGGCTCCGGCGCCAACCGCTTCCGCGCCCTCAACGATGTCGCCCTCGACATCCACGCCGGTCAGGTCCTCGTCCTCATGGGACCCTCCGGCTCCGGCAAAACCACCCTCATCTCCATCCTCGGCGGCATCCTCAGCGCCACCTCCGGCAGCGTCCGCATCGACGGCCGCGAAATCGTCGGCATGCCCGAAAGCCAGCGGCCTGCCCTCCGCCGCGATCTGTTCGGCTTCATCTTCCAGGGCTTCAACCTCTTCCCCGCCCTCACCGCCGAAGAGAACGTCGGCATCATGTGCAAACTCAAACGCGTGCCCCAACCCGCCCGGGCCGCCGCCAAACTGCTCGAATCGGTCGGCCTCGCCGACAAGCGCAACGCTCACCCCGCCGACCTCTCCGGCGGCCAAAAACAGCGCGTTGCCATCGCCCGCGCCCTCGCCGGCCAGCCCCGCATCCTCCTCGCCGACGAACCCACCGCTGCCCTCGATTCCGTCAGCGGGCGCAACGTCCTCGAAATCCTCAGCGGACTCGCCCGCCAAAACAACCGCGCCGTCATCATCGTCACCCACGACCCCCGCGTCCTAGAATTCAGCGACCGCATCGTCACGATCGAAGACGGCCGCATCAGCTCCGACGAACTGCGTCGTCACATCCCCCCCACCCCAGGAGATATCGCATGAAAAGGTACATCGGGCTCTTCAGCCTCCTCTTACTCGCCGCCCTCGGCCTCTTCCTCTTCCGCCGCAATCCCGGACCCGCTCAACCGGCGCCGGCCACGCCGCCTCCCCTTCCCACCCGCTTCGCCGTCGTCGCCCCCGGACGCGTCGAACCCGTCTCCGAAGAGGTCGCCATCGGCACCGAACTCGACGGCCGCCTCGCCGCCGTCCTCGTCGAAGAGGGCCAACCCGTCCGGCGCGGCCAGGTCCTCGCCACCCTCGTCAACGCCGACTTCTCCGCCCGCGTCCAACTCGCCGCCGCCGCCCTCGCCGAACGCCGCGCAGAACTCGACCGCCTCCGCAACGGCGCCCGCCCCCAGGAACGACAGGAATCCGCTGCCTTCGCCGGCGAAGCCCGCGCCGTTCTCGAACAAACCCGCGCCGAACGCGATCGCCGCCGCTTCCTCCTCGACCGCGGCGCCATCTCCCGCAGCGAATTCGAAGCTGCCGAACGCGACTTCGCCGTCGCCCAGGCTCGCCTCGAAGCCACCACCCAGCGTGCCAACCTCATCAGCGCCCCCACCCGCGAAGAAGAAATCCGCCGCGCCGAAGCCGAACTCGCCGCCGCCGAAGCCCGCCTCGCCGAGTCCCGCGCCCAACTCGCCCGCACCGTCATTCTCTCGCCCCTCAACGGCTTCGTCCTCCGCAAACGCAAACGCACCGGCGAGAGCGTCTCCACCCAGATGACCACCCCCATCCTCGTCCTCGGCGACACCTCCCGGCTCCGCGTCCGCGTCGACGTCGACGAAACCGATGTCGCCCGGGTCGCCGTCGGCCAAAAGGTCACCCTCCGCGCCACCGCCTACGGCGACAAAGCCTTCAACGGCGTCGTCAGCAGCATCGGGCGCATCCTCGGCCGTAAGAACATCCGCACCGACGAACCAACCGAACGCGTCGACACCAAAATCCTCGAAACCCTCATCGACCTCGACCCGGGCACCGAACTCCCCATCGGGCTCCGCGTCGACGCCACCATCGGAGGCTAATATGCGCTCACTCTCGATCCTGATCCTCTCCACCGCCGGCCTCGCCGCCCAAACCCTCACTCTCGAGTCCGCCCTCGAACTCGCCGCCAAGCAAAACCCGGGCGTCCAACTCTCTCGCCTCCGCCTTCTCGAGCGCCGCGCCCAAACCGACGCCCTCCGCGCCGGCTACCTCCCCCAGGCCGACCTGCTCGTCTCCGCCACCCGCCAGACCAGCAACCTGCAGGGCATCGGCCTCGTCTTCCCCGGCTTCCCCTCCCGCATCGGCCCGTTCCGCACCTTCAACGCTCGCCCCATCGTCTCCCAGAAGGTCATCGACCTCTCCCTGCTCGCCTCCGTCCGCGCCGCCCGCCACTCCGAATCGGCCGCCGCCCGCGATATCGAAGCCGTCCGCGAACAGACCCAGGCCGCCGTCATCTCCCTCTTCCTTGAAACCTTCCAGGCCCAAAGCCGCCTCCGCGCCGCCCGCGCCCGCCTCCAAACCGCCGAATCCCTCCTCGCCCAAACCATCGATCGCGAAAAAGCCGGCGCCGCCTCCCAGCTCGACCTCGCCCGCCACCGACAGCGACGGGAAATCGAGCAAACCGAACAGATCGCCGCCGAACAGGACCTCGCCCTCCTCCGCCCCGCCCTCGAAGAACTCCTCGCCGCCCCCGTGTCCGGTGAACTCGCCGAACCCAAACTCCGCCTCACCTCGCTCGACTCCCCCACCCAGCGCCCCGACCTCCACGCCGCCCGCGAACGCGTCAAAGCCGCCGAACAGGATCTCCACCGCGCCCGCCGCGCCCGCTGGCCCCAACTCACCGCCCTCGCCGACTACGGTGTCCTCGGCGCCGGACCCGACTCGGCCATCGCCACCTACAACCTTGGCGCCACACTCCAAATCCCCCTCTGGACCAGCGGCCGCCTCGACGCCGAAATCCGCGCCGCCTCCCTTCGCCTCGAACAGGCCAAACAGGAGGCACAGCGTCTCCAACTCGCCGCCGCCCGCCAGGCCGCGCAGGCCCAAACCTCTTTCGCGGCCCAAACCCGCGCCGAAGCCGCCGCCGCCGCCGCCGCGCGCGCCGCTCGCCAAGTCCTCGAACTCACCACCCTGCGCTACCAGTCCGGCCTCGCCACGACGCTCGACACCGTCACCGCCCAGGAAGCCCTCGCCACCGCCGAAGACCTCGAAATCCGAAGCCGCTACCAAGCCCAACTCGCACTCGCCCAACTCGCCTTCGCCTACGGCGACGTCCGCACCGCCCTCCCCTGACCACGCGCCGGATCCCCGCCTCCGGCGCATGCAGGCAGTCATCGCGCTGCCTGCGATACCGAACATCTACGAGACTCGGGCGTTGGAGGGCCCCCGCCGCGAAAGCCCCGGCAGCCTCAGTTCGCCAGCCCCCCAGCCCGCGTCACTTCGTCGCGGATATGCCCAGGCACCCGCTCAGGAATGCGGTGGATCAAAGCAACCGCCCCCCAACCCCAAAACACGTCCGGATCCAACCCGTGCCGGTACATCGTCGGCCCTTCGAGCAGCGTCCGCCGCCCCCCATCGGGCGGAATCGGCCGGAACTACCCCCGCTACGCCTCGAGAAACCCCTGCGCATGCGTCGCCTGAATGTCGTTGCGAAAGGTGAGTTCCCGCATCGGCGGCGGATTCTGCGTCACCCGAAATGCCAACAGCCGCAGCGCATCTCCAACCTCGATCGGCTCCACAAAACCTCCCGCCGAAAGCTGACAGTACAACGGATAAGCCACCCCGGCCCGGAAAACCACGCCTCCAGTGGCTACTCAATCTTCGGAAACAGGATCACCAACGGCCACACCGCCTCCGGCGGAGCATCCCCCCCACCGTCGCCACCACCCGCCACCACCCGCCACCACCCGGTACAGCGGCGGCCGCAGCGTCAACTCGTAACCCAGCGTACCCGCCGGCAAAGGCAGCAGCAGCAGCAAAGCCGCCCCTGGACCCGACCGGCCCCTTCAACAGGGAATAGCCAGCCCAGCGTGGGGCGCCTGACGTCACCGTCAGCGGCGACGCCATCAAGAAACAAATCGCTTCCTCCCGAACCATCACCAAAAACAACAGCAATCCCCCCAAACTCCCCACCACTCCCTTCGCCGCGCCATCACCCACCGACTCCGCTCCCTCAACCGCCGCCCCCGCCAGAAACAGCATCGCGGCAAACAGCGTCCATGCGCACAAACCGGCATCAATCGCCCCGGCGCAAGCCACCAACAGAGCCGCCAGCAGAATCAGCAGTCCGCCCCGCATCAACACCTCACACGACGCCCCGCACAATCTCAATCAACTCCACCGCCGTCCGCCGAATCGGCCGCGTCAGCGGCAGCTTGGACAGCTGCAGTAATAACGCCACCGCCTTCGCGCTGACCCGCAGAAGCTCCCGGGTCCGCTCCTGCCCCGCCGATTCGTCAATCAGCCAAAACATCACAATCCCCATTTGGTACATCCATAACACCGCCGGCACATGCGGCGCGAGATCCTTCGGCAAACCCTGGTCGGCCACCATCTTGGCCAGCCACGCCATATCCGCCTCCCGCATCGGCGCCGTCTCCCGCCCGAACGGCGACACCGGCGAGGCCGGATCCGCCCCGTACCGCAGCAGCGCCCGCAGCACCGCGCGATTCGGGGCAAACGCCTCCAGCTTCACCTCGGTGTACCGGGCCAGCCGCGCCTCGAGTGGCGTCTTCTTTCCCGGCTCCGCCGCCGCCCCCAGCCCCTCCTGCATCAACGCCCAGGCCTCTTCATAAAAGGCCATCACAATCGACTCCTTCGACTCGTAATAGTAGTAAGCCGCGCCCGTCGCCACCCCCGCTCGCGCCGCAATCGCCCGCATCGTCGTCTCCTCGAAACCCTTCTCGCGAAAAGCCGCCAGCGCCGCCTCGTATATCCGGCGGCGGGTCTGTTCGGACCGCGCCACTTTAGTGTTGAACATGTTCAGCCCAGACTAAGGCAGCTGCCCCAGCCCAGTCAATCCTGTTTGGACTGGATCAACTCAAGGCAAGACCTGCCGCAAGGGGCCAGCAAAGCCGCTCCGGGGCCAAGCCTCCAAAATCCCCCTTCTTCGGCAAGACTAGGTGCTACCCATACCGCTCCGCCATCGAATACCCGACGCTCGAAGTAAGTATCCCCCGGCAAAGCCGGGGCCTTATTTCGTGAGCCGCTCAAAGCGGCTTTGCGGGGTCGCTAACGCGACCTCCGCTTGAGGTTAGCCACCGTTACGGTGGCGGTTCAATAGTCCAGTTTCAACTGGTCCATTCGTTCATCTTCCTTCTCTTGGTTCCGAATGTATTCGCGGATCACCGCGGATCACCGCCTCGTCCCGACCTACGGTCGACACGAAGTAACCGCGCGCCCAGAAGTGTTGCCCTACGAAGTTGCGCTTCCGCTCTCCGTAGACTCGCGCGACATGAATCGCGCTCTTCCCCTGGATGTACCCCACAACCTGCGACACCGATTCCTTCGGCGGTATCGC
>JAINDL010000199.1 GCA_019931245.1 Bryobacteraceae bacterium CoA2 C42 | reverse complement strand
TGGCCGCGGAGCCGAAGTTGCCGGCGTAGATGCTGATGCCTAACAACTCTCCCGCTACGCCGTAATTCACGCCGGAGACCCATTGGCGGGTGAGAAGATGCTCAAAGCCCATGTCCGTGACAACGTACTGCTGGGTGAGGCCGTTGGGGCGGGCCATGGCGTCGTAGGAGGTGACAAAGGGCTTGCGCTCGTCGGGGTACTTGGTGGAGAGAAGCTTGCCTTCGGCGTCGTAGGTGTAGTCGATGTCCTTGGTGACGGTGGACATGCCGCGGGTGATGCGCATGCGCTTGCGGAGGACGGCGCCGGCGCCGTTGTAGGAGTAGAGTTCGTCGATGCGGCCGCCCCGCTGATAGGGCGTTCCAGTCGAGACGGACGCCGGCCTTCCCTGGAGGTTGGTTCCGGCGAAGGTGGGGTCGACGGTCTGGGCGCCGTAGGTGTAGTCGACCCGGCCCGCGAAGTCCTCGGTGGCATCCCAGGAGGTCGCGAACTTCCGCACCGTGGCGGGGCGGCCTTCCGGGGTGTAGGTCCAGACGATGCGCTGGCCCTTGGCGTCGGTCTTCTGTTGGAGGGTTCCGTCGGGGTTGTAGGTGAAGTTGACGGTACCGTTTTCGGGGTGGGTGATCGAAGTGGTTTGGCCGTTGGCGTTGTAAGTGAAACGGCGGACCTGGGTGACGGTGGCCGGGTTCATGCCCTTGCCGGGGCGGGTCATGGTGACGGTGCTGAGTTTGCCGAAGATTGTGTAGGCGTAGAGGGTTTCGAAGTCGGGGCCGCCGCCGGGGCGGGGCTCCGGATGCGGACGAGGTGGCCGAGGGCGTCGTTTTCAAACTTCTTCCATTTGCCTTAGGGGGCGGTGGATTTGAGGGGGGCGCCGACGGGGTTGCCGGTCGGGGTGGCGCGGGGGGGCGGCCGATTGCAAACATGCCGGCGATATTCGTTGGGCTTGAGATCCAATCCGTGAGCGAACTTGCGCGCTGGCAACTACCAACCAAAATCTCGTAGGCCGATAGAGATCACTATTCCCTCTTTTTCTATCAGATAGCGTTCGCTGTCTTGCGTTTTGTCCGATGTTAGAACGAATCGCAAGCGGAATTTTGCTTCAGGCGAGGGACAGTCGCTTGCGACTTTTGCCTCTTTCTCTACCCACTTTGCCAGATCCGAAAAGTGAGGTTTCGTCGAGCTGCAGCGGAATTTCGGATCCGGACCCTCTTTGATGATGCTGGCAACGCAGTTTATGTCGGCGGAAACCTGGGCGGCGCGCATTAATGGCGGGTACTTAGGTAGCAGCAAATGATCTAAACAACCGAGACGAAAAGTTGCCGCTGGCATCAGCAGTGATGTAAAGAAGTGCATGAAAACACGCATTAGTCGACCCTTTCCTTGCCTTGTCTTTCGGCTCTTCTGTAGGGACAGTGGTGGGATTCTGCTGGAACAAGTTTCTGGTGGCTGCTACTCGGATGCACCGTCGGTCGCTAAGCCCGCTCAACGGCCGGGCTCTGTTGACAGATTGATGGGGCCAGGGTCCGTTTTAATGAGGAAGATGTTTGGAGGCAGAAAGCTGATACGGGACGTGCGACCGGTGCCTGGGCCGATGGACGATTGAAACCGAAATCGTAGGTCGACTGGCGGGCCGGCGCAATTTGGACGAAACCGTGATGCCGCCATGGCGAGGGAGATAGTTCCTCGAAGGATGACATCCGTCGAGGATATCTTTATGCCTGGCTTGGTTCTGCTGGCTTCAAAACGTATTTGTACTCGTACCTCTCCTTGGGAGCCCGCATTTTTCGCCAGGGGTGTGACCTGAGGAATTACGAGCTCCTCAATGCACGGATTTTCGGCGAATTGGCCGAAGAGAACGCATCGGGAGAAGGCAAACAGTAGAGTGCCTGTTTTCAATAGCCATGATGATCCGTTCATTTTTTTCCGCTTAGCGACTTGATTGTCTTGTTGCATTTTTGCCAAAGCAAATCCGCATTGAAGGCGGATGCATTTCCGGGCATCAATGAAGTTGGGCCATCACTCAAAAATCCCTGCGCCTGCAGCAAGTGCGCCCATTCATGAAGCATAATCATTGCTCGCTGCTGATCAGTGTTCGAATCTAGAGCGGATATTTCTTTCCGATGGACATCGCCACTCTGTGGGTGTCCTAAATCACGGAAGAATGCTCCTCCAGTGTTAAATATTATCGGTGTTCCAAAATGTAACGTCAGGTTTGATCCTGTAACGCCGCCTATATTCCATCTTCCGACGATTTCGCCAGCGCCCATTAACGTGTCGATTCTGCTCAAAAAGTCCCCAAGGTTCAACCCACTCTTCGCCGTAGCGTTACTAAACCAGCCCTCACAATCCGGGTCAATCCCATCGCTCCACGCCTTGGCGATCGACCGCCGCGTCGACGAAATCAAAGCTTTTTGCTTCTCCGAAACCGACCCAGTGCCCTTGAATGCGAGGCCGTCGACGATGTGCGCTCCTTGGAAGTCTGCGCCGTCGAAAGGATCCGGTGGCGGCGAGGTGGTCCCAGGTCCCAATTGATTGATGCGTCTGAGGAAAAGGTACCACGCCCGCATAGCATCCTCGCCGTTTTGATCCTGGTCAGCTTGGCTCTCGTACAGCCCAATCGCATCGTTGAAGTTGGCGGGGTCGCCGTGAACGTAGACTCCGCGGCCCCAGCTGGCGGGTTCGGTGGCTCCTCCGCTGGCTTCGTAGGGGTCGGCGGAGAGGAAGCGGCCGATGGCGCTGTTGTAGTAGCGCTGGTCGGCGTAGTCGAGGCCGGTTTGGTCGCGGTGGTAGGTTCCGAATTTGTTGCGGTCGCCTGGCGATGGGGTTCGCTCCTCGCCGTCGGGGAAGTAGTCGTGGCGCTCGAGGGCGGTGGAATCGCCGGCACGGGCCATCACGCTGCCCAGGCG
>JAINDL010000103.1 GCA_019931245.1 Bryobacteraceae bacterium CoA2 C42 | reverse complement strand
GGTGGGGGGGGGGTGGGGGGGGGGGGGGGGGGGGTGGGGGGGGGGGGGGGGGGGAGCGGTGACGGGGGGGGAGATGAACCGGGGCGGCGACATGGGTGGATGGAGACGGTTTGGTGATGGGGCCTCGCGCGGGGATGCGGCGGGAGCCGTGACGCGGGGGGAGAGCAATGGCGGGAGTGACCGGGTCGGCTGGGGAGGTTTTGGCGCGGGGCGCAGCCGGGGCGACTGGGGCGGCGGCATGTCGCGGGGAGAGAGCAATGGCGGGAGTGACCGGGTCGACTGGGGAGGTTTTGGCGCGGGGCGCAGCCGGGGCGACGGGGGTGGTGGCATTTCGCGGGGCGAGAGCAACGGCGGAGGCGGATTCGGCGGCGGGCGGAGCCGAGGGCTCGATGGTCCCGTAGTCCGTGAGCAGACGAGCCGTCCGGAGGGCGGAATGCGCGGCGGAGCCGGACGGGCCGGCGGCGGGGGAGGACGGGAGCGCTGACGATGGAAACCACGGATCGGTGTACAATTGGGGGTTTTGGCCCATCGGTTTGGTGATCCGGTCCAAAGTTTACATAATATATATTCTGCGAAGTTCGGTATTGCGTATTTCTGTCATCATTCCCACCCTGAACGAAGCCATCGCGCTGCCCGCCACGCTCTCGGCGGTGACGGCGCTGGATGGTTTGCAGGAGTTGATTGTGGCCGATGGGGGCAGCACCGACGATACTCGGACTCTGGCCGCCCCCTTGGCCAAGGTGATTTGCACCGAAGCCGGCCGCGGAGGGCAGCAAGCGGCGGGCGCCGCGCTGGCCACAGGGGATGTGCTTTGGTTCCTGCACGCGGACTGTACGCCGGATCCCGGTGCGACGCGGGCAATCCGTGCGGCGCTCGCGGATCCGACCGTGGCGGGCGGCAACTTCGCGGTACGGTTTGGCGGATCCGGGCGGGCCGCGCGGCGGTTGACGCGGGCGTATCCGTGGTTTCGGGTGCTCGGGCTTTGCTACGGGGATTCGGGTATTTTCGTCCGGCGGGAGAGCTACGAGGCGGTGGGTGGTTTTCGGCCGCTGCCGCTGTTTGAAGATATTGACCTGGTCCGACGGATTCGCCGCCGAGGCCGGTTTCGGCGGGTGGCGTGCGGGTTGACCGCATCGTCCCGGCGGTTTGAGCACCGCAATCTCGCCGGTGTGTTTGCCCAGTGGACCGGGCTGCAGATTTTGTATTGGCTGGGTGTCTCGCCCAGTTGGCTGGCGCGGCGTTACGCGCCGGTACGGGAGCGTTCGTGATGATCTTGGTCACCGGTGGAACGGGGACGGTAGGACGGGAGATGCTCCCGGTATTGGAGTGGTTGATGCCGGGTGAGACGATTCACCTGTTGCGCCGCCCGGCGGCGGACATCCGCTTACCCGGCTTGGGGTTGTCGAGCGAGGAGCGAGCCGCCCTGCAGCGGCAGGCCCGTGTGATCATTCATTGCGCGGCGGAGATTCGGTTTAACCTGCCGCTCGACGAGGTGCGGGAGACGAATCTTGAAGGGACCCGGCGGATGCTCGAGTTCGCGGAGGGCTGCCCGCGGCTAGAGCGTTTCGCGCATGTCAGTACGCTCTACATTGCCGGGCGGCGGGAGGGCTGGGTCCGCGAGGAGCCCGTGCCGCCGGGCGAGGGCTACTTTAATACCTACACGCAATCGAAGCATGAGGCAGAGTCGTTGGTGCTGGCCGCAGCGAAGCTTCCGGTTTCGATCCACCGGTTGAGTTCGGTGATGGGCGGGGGCGGCCACGTGGAGCAGGTGCTGCGGTTGATTCCCTTCAGTTCGGAGATTCCTCTGTTGCCGGGCCGGCCGGAGGTTCCCGTGGACCTGATTGATGCGGCGTGGACCGGGCGAGCGCTGGCCACCCTGATCGCCCGTCATTTTGAGGCCGGAGCGATCCGGCACCTCTGCGCGGGGCCGGCGTTGGCGCCCACACTGGGGGAACTCCTGGACATGGCGTTTGCCGGCGGGGGCAAGCGGCCGCGGCTGGTTTCCGCCTCGAAGTTCGAGTGGGCGTTGAAGGCGGTTTCCGAGCGAACAACCGGATGGCGCGCGATGGCCGGCCTGGCGACGTTTCTGCCGCATCTGTCGGTAGCGCAGCCGTTTGATCCGGGCATGACAGCCGAACTGCTGAGCCGCGAGGGCTTGACGCCGGCGCATGGCCGGGAGCTGATGGCGGCGATGCTGTCGGCGTTGGTTTAAGATGGCAGCGCGGCGGCGTTTTCGCGGGTAAACCGGCGGGCCGGGAGGTCGAGGCGGCGGGGTGGGGTTTCTCCGCGCAGCTTGCGGGCGAGTGAGCGGACGGCCTCGTAGCCGATCCGGTCCGGATCCTGAACGAGCATGACATCGACTGGATGTCGCTCCTGGGCGCCCGAGCGGAGCGCTGCCCGATCGAAGCTGACGATCTTGATCTGGCCGGCGCGGCCGCGGCTTTCGACGGCCTGGATGATGCCGATGGAGGCGGCTTCGCTCGAGCCGAACAGGGCCTGGAGGCCGGGGTGGGCGGTGAGGATGTTTGCGGCCGCGGCGCGGGAGCGAGCGCGGTCGCCCATGCCGAACCGGCGGGCGACGAGCCGGACGGCAGGGAACTCGCGTTCGAGGGTTTCCCCAAAGCCACGCTCGCGGAGGCCGGTGGAGGCGCCTCCGGGCTTCTGCATAACCATGGCTACGCTTCCCTGCCCCTGCAGGAGACGGCCAATCTCGCGGGCCGCCCGGCAGCCGGCGGCGGAATTGTCGGTGGCGACGAAGGTGACGTAATCCTCGAAGTTCATGGCCGAATCGAAGACGTTGACGGGAATGCCCGCGGCGGCGGCCCGCTCGAGGGGGGCGGTTCGGGCGATAAAGGCGTCGACGATTTGAATCTGCCGGGAGGAGTCGGTCTCCTCGTTCGGCCCGTTCCAGAGCCCGTCGACGTTACACTCCCGGGCGGCGCGGTCGACGCCGGCGTGGACGGAAACAAAGAAGAGATGGGCGGTGGCTTGGGGGACCACGGCGATGCGGGCGCGCGAGCGCTTGGCGCAGGAGACGAGGCCGCCACCGGCGAGCAGATGGCGACCGGATAGCCCCGTTAGCATACGCCTAAACGGTGCGCTGGAAATCGACCTCGTCCTTCCACTCCTCGAGCGTGTTGTAGACGATGGGGCAGTAGGTAGCGCGGTCGGGCATCTCCCACATGCGCCAGATGAGCGAGCCGGGGCCGCTCGTCAGATGGGGAAAGTGGCGGCAGGCGGTGGGCCGGTGGCGGTAGATGAGGCACTCGTTGCCGTTCAGGAAGACGCAGCTGCCATCTTCGTGGCGCTTGAGAATAAGGCCCTCCTCGGCGGACTCCTCGACGCAATCGCGCAGAAAATCCTTTAGCCGCATGCCGGCGCCTTTGGCGACGGCCTCGAGCTCCCGCTCCTGCAGGCGCGCGGTGGCGTTGCGGCAGCAGTTGGCGCAGGCCAGGCAGTCGGTCTTCTTTTCGATCCGGTCGGCGATGGCTTTCAGTTTCCGCTCGACGAAGGCGTGGCGTTTGAGGTGCATACGGAGGCGCAGGTTCTCGTCGCGCTTCTGCTCTCCGAGCCTTTTGATCTGGACGAGGTCGGTGACGAGAGGGCGTTCGCTCATCCCTCTATAATGAAGTATTCCAGATTGTTTATGGGTTTACTGATTGAAAGCAATCTTCCCGGGGTTAAGCTCCTTCGTCGCGGCAAGGTACGGGATGTCTACGAGATCTCGCCGACGGAGCTGCTGATGGTGGCTACGGACCGCATCTCCGCCTTCGACGTGATTCTGGGGAGCGGCATTCCGGACAAGGGCAAGGTCCTGACGCAGATTTCGCTGTTCTGGTTCGAGTTCCTGAAAGACGTGGTGCCGAATCACGTCATCAGCGCCAACGTGGACGAGTTCCCTGCCTCGCTGCAGCCCTTCCGGGATCAGCTCGAAGGCCGGTCGATGTACATTCACCTGGCCAAGATGGTGGATGTGGAGTGCGTGGCGCGGGGGTATCTGTCCGGATCCGGCTGGAAGGAGTATCAGCAGGGCGGGACCGTTTGCGGTCTGCCGCTGCCGCCGGGGCTGCGGGAGGGCGACCGGCTGCCGGCGCCGATCTACACGCCGGCCACGAAGGCGCAGACGGGCCACGACGAGAACATCCCGTTTGAAGAGGTGGTCGGGCAGGTGGGCGCCAAGCTGGCGAGCCAGCTGCGGGACTTGACGCTGCGGATCTACGACCGCGCGGCGGCGTACGCCGAGACGCGCGGGATCATCCTGGCCGATACGAAGTTTGAGTTTGGTTTCGTCGACGGACGGCTGGTGGTAGCCGACGAGGTGCTGACGCCGGACAGTTCGCGATTCTGGCCGCGGGCGACGTACAAGCCGGGCGGGCCGCAGCCCTCCTTCGACAAGCAGTATGTCCGGGATTACCTGGAGACCCTCGACTGGAACAAGCAATCGCCCGGACCGGAGCTGCCCGAACAGGTGGTGGCGCGGACGCGGGAGAAGTACGTCGAAGCCTACCGGATTCTGACTGGCAAGAAGCTGTGAACGTTCTCGATCTCGCCTTTGCGGCTATTCTGCTCGGATCCGTGTATTCGGGCGCGGTGCGGGGGTTTGCGCGGATCGGGATCGGCTTGGCCGCGCTGGTGCTGGCCTTCGGGCTCGCGGCGCTTTACTACCCGGAGGCCGGACGGCCGTTTCGCGAGTACACGAGTTCGGCGGGGGTGGCGAACTTTCTCGGCTACATTGGGATCTTCGGCGGGGTGATTCTGGCGGGGGCGCTGCTGGGGCACGCCGCAACGCGTTTTTTTAAGCTGGTGGGCTTGTCGTGGCTGAACCGGGTGTTAGGGGGCCTGGTGGGGTTGGTCCGCGGGGGGCTGATCGCGATTGTGCTGCTGATGGCGGTGAACGCGTTTTTGCCGGGGGAGCCGCCTTCCCTGGTGGTCGGCTCGCGCCTGGCGCCTTATCTGCTGGACTCCTCGCGCGTGCTTTCCGAACTGATGCCGACCGAGTTCAAGCAGGAGTTTTTGAAGAACTATGAGAAAGCGAAAAAGGCCTGGTTCAACCCGCTGCGCGACCAGATCCGGCGGTTGGAATAGAGTTTCATGCATCTACTGATTTTTGATTTGGACGGGACGCTGGTGGACTCCAAGCAGGACCTGATTGACTCGGTCAACGCGACGCGCGGCTACATGAGCCTGCCGCCGCTGCCGGGTGAGCAAGTGGCCAGGTACGTTGGGCGCGGCGCGTTGGCGCTGGTGCGGAGCGCGCTGGGCGAAACCGCGCCCGAAGCCGAGGTGGAGCGCGCGCACGCGTTCTTCATCAAATACTACGGGGCGCATATGCTCGACAAGACCGTACTCTACGACGGGGTGCGGGAGGCGCTCGATCGGATGCGTACGAAGGGCCACACGCTGGCGGTGCTGACGAATAAGCCGGTGAAGTTCTCCGAACGCATGATGACGCAGTTGGGCCTGGCCGGGCACTTCGTGCGGATCTACGGTGGGAACAGCTTTGAGCCGAAGAAGAAGCCCGACCCGGTGGGCATTCTTACGCTGCTCAGCGAAACCGGCATGAGCAAAGGCCGGACGATTATGGTGGGCGACTCGGCGGTGGACATCCGGACGGCGCGCAACGCCGGGGTGCAGGCTTGCGGGTGCGCCTGGGGGTTTCAGCCGGAGACGTTCGCGGCCGAACCACCGGACTTTATCATTCAGCACATGAGCCAGCTGGTGGAAAGGATAGAATCGTAAGCTGTGTCCTGGTGGATTGTAGCGGCAACGATTTTTACGGTCGTCGACGTCGAGAAAGTACCCGTCGACGGCGACCCGCAGCGGGCCGTGCTGCGGTTGGAGGCCCCCGCGCAGCCGCCGGCGGCGGCCTGTGACGTCCTGGTGGCCGGCGCCGGGATGGGCGGCGTGGCGGCGGCGGTGCGGGCGGCCGACCGCGGACGCAGCGTTTGCCTGACCGAAGAGTCCTCGTGGGTCGGCGGCCAGGCGACGGCGGGCGGCGTTTCGGCGCTCGACGAACACAAATTCATCGAGATCACGGGCGCGCCGCTCAGCTATCTGCAGTTCCGCCAGAAGATTCGCGGCGCCTACGGCGGGACGCCCAACCCAGGCGGCTGCTACGTCTCCTCGCTGTGCTTTGAGCCGCGCGTGGCGGTGCGCATTCTCGAGGAGATGCTGGCCGCGCGGCCCAATATCCGGCTGCTGCGCCGCACCAAGATCCTCGAGTTGACGCGCGAACGCAACCGCATCGCCGCCGCGCTGGCCGTAAACCTCGATACGCGGGAGTTTCTGCGGATTATACCGGGCTGGGTGCTCGATGCCACCGAGATGGGCGACCTGCTGCCGATGGCCAAGGTGCCGTACGTGGTGGGCGCCGAGGCCCGCTCCGATACGGGCGAACCCCATGCCGCCGACCGGCCCAACCCGGCTTGCGTGCAGAGCTTTACCTACCCGTTCGTCATCGAATCCCGCCCGGGCGAAAACCACGCGCGGCCCAAGCTGGCCGACCATGATGCCATCGTCAAGCGGCAGAACTTCAGCCTGCGGATGAACTACCCGGCCGAGTACGGCTGGCGCGGCGAAGTGCTCTATAGCATGTACGGCGACGACCCACCGGTGCCGAACAATATGTCGCCCCGGCCGTTCTTTTCCTGGCGCCGCGTGAAGAACCCCAACGTGGCGCTGATGAACTGGCCGCGGCAGGATTATCACGAAGAGTCGATTCTCGACCGGAACCCGGCCGACCTCGCGCGCATTCTCCAACAGGCCAAGCGCACCTCCTATGCCTTTCTCGCCTGGATGCAGCATGAGCTGGGCCACCCGGAGTTGAAGCTTTTGGCCGAACAGATGGGCTCGGCCGACGGCCTGTCGCAGTACCCCTACATTCGCGAGAGCCGGCGGATTGTCGCGCGCGAAACGGTGCGCGAGCAGGACATTGTCGCCGAGTTTCAGACCGGTCTCCGCGCCCGCCACTTCCCTGCCTCGGCCGGTACGGGCTTCTACATGGTGGATATTCACCCCTGCGGCGCCAACGAAAAGGGCCGCATGATGATGCCGCGGCCGTTTCAGATTCCCGCCGGCGCCCTGCTGCCGAAGGATCCGATCGAAAACTTTTTGCCGGCGGGCAAGAACATCGGCGTCACGCATCTGACCAACGGCGCCTACCGCCTGCATCCGATCGAATGGAATATCGGCGAGGCGGCGGCGATGCTGGCCACCCTCGCTCCCGGCCAGACGCTGGACCGCGAGTTGACCCGCGCCGGCATCCCCGTTTTCTGGTTCGATGATCTGGCGCCCTCCGACCCCCGCTTTGCGGCCATTCAGTTGACCGCGCAGCGAGGGCTCTATCCGGTGAACTCCCACGATCTGCATGCTTCGCCCGACGCGCCGGTGACGCGCGGCGAGGCGGCGCAGATTCTGGCGGCGCTGTTCGCCATCCCGGCCGAGCGGGCCGCGGCCATTACGATGGCCGTCGAACGCGGCTGGATGGCCGTTGATCACCGCAACTGGTTTCACGCCGATCTGCCGCTGCTGTGGAGCGATTGGCGCCTGCCGCGGTTCCCCCGTCTGTTCCCTGCCCTGCCCGCCAAGACGGGCCCGGTAACCCGGGGGGAACTGGCGCAGTACCTGGCAAATGCAATACAGTAACCGGGATGGCTTCGCCTGTCATGTCTAAACCAACACTCAAAGATCCGTACGCTTACCACGACGAGGATGTCGCCGAACCGCCGCGCCACTTCTGGCAGATTCTCCGCCGGATCGGCCCGGGAATGATCCTAGCGGCCTCGATTGTCGGCTCGGGAGAGCTGATTGCAACCACCTCGCTGGGCGCCGAAGTCGGCTACGTGGCGCTCTGGATCATCATCATCAGCTGCGTGCTGAAACCGGCGCTGCAGTCGGAGATGGGCCGGTTTACGATCGCCACGGGCAAGACCGGCCTCGGGTCGTTCAACCTGGTGCCCGGGCCGCGGCTCGGGGTGAGTTGGGTGGTCTGGATGTGGGCGTTCATGGTGCTGGTCACGATGTTCCAGATCGGGGCGATGTTTGCCGGGGTGGCGCAGGTGCTGAATACGCTCGTGCCGGGGGTGACGATCACGGCCTGGGTGCTGGGGCTGCTGGCGATGTCGCTGTGGCTGCTGCTGGGCGGCGGCTACGAGCGGGTGGAGCATCTGGCGACATTCAAGGTGGGCCTGTTCACGATGATCACGCTGCTTTGCGCCATGGTGCTCGTGAGCAAGCCGGAGTACTTCACGGTCCCGCTGCTGCTCGAAGGGCTGAGCTTCAAGCTGCCGGGCCAGGGATTGGCGACGGCGGTGGCCGTGTTCGGCATCACCGGCGTGGGTGCGGCCGAACTGTTCATGTACCCGTACTGGTGCGTCGAGAAGGGTTACGCACGCTACACCGGCGCGCGCGAAGATTCGCCGGTCTGGCGAAGCCGGGCGCAGGGCTGGATCAAGGTGATGAACACCGATATTGTCGCCTCCATGGCGATCTATACGATTGCCACGCTGGCGTTTTACCTGCTCGGCGCCGGGGTGCTGCATAGCCAGGGGCTGCTGCCGGCAGGGAACGAGATGATCGCGGTGCTGTCGAAGATGTACACCGAGACGCTGGGGTCCTGGGCGCTGTGGGTGTTCTATGTCGGAGCCTGCGCGACGCTGTACGGGACGATTTTCGCCGCTACGGCCTCCAATAGCCGGGTGTACTCGGACATGGCGTGCCTGCTGGGGGCCTTTGACCGCGGCGACTACGCGGCGCGGGTGAAGTGGCGGAACCGCTTTGTTTGCATGCTTTTGCTGATCCCGGTGGGCCTCTATTTTCTGAAAGTGGATCCCAGCCGGATGGTCAAAATCGGTGGGGTGGCCCAGGCGCTGATGCTACCTGTGATCGCCATCTCCGTGCTTTACCTGCGTTATAGGCATATGCCCCGGGAGGTCACCACCGGCCTGCCCTTCACCATTACCCTCTGGACCGCCTCCCTTTTCACAATCTTTATGATGGGGTACTATACAATCCGATTAGTTTGGGGTTAGGATACTACTAGAGAGCTGTAGGGAATACCCTTTAGCCTCGCAAGTCGGTCAACCTCCACTACTCCCTCCGGGAGGGGTGTGTGACCCTACCGGTGAGTATCTTCCTCCGAGTACTCACCGGTCTTTCTCTTTTTTTCGCGCCGTCTCCTTCAGGCCGATGGCCGGGTCAGCGCAAAGAGCCAGCGGCCGGGGATCCAGGGTGCGAGGTGAGTGGCGGCGCCCATGGCGATCGCGGTACGCAGTACCTGTGCGACCAGCAGCGGTCGCCGCAGGCGACCCATGACCGCGCTGCCGTAGGCTTCGGGCGTTTGCCCCGTGGCGGCGGCCCAACCGGCCATCCGGCCCGTCTCGAGGGCGTTCAGCATCCCGGCGCCGGTAAAGGGATCGATGAATGAGAAGGCATCGCCGGCAGGGTAGACCCCGCGTGGCTGGCGGCGGCGGCCATAGACGAGCGGCCCGGTGGAGAGCCAGTGCATGGCGCGGGTGAGGGGCCGGGTGCGTTCGGCAAGGGCGGGGTTGAGCGCCAGGAGCGCGTCGTAGGAGAAGTGGATGGTGCGCAGCAGCGACTCCGGCGCCAGACCGCAGACGTTGGTGAATCCGTCTTCAACGGGGTTGACGCCGATGTAGAAGCGGTCTCCGAAGTAGAGTTCGACGGCATCGCCGGGGGGGCCGGAGAAGTGCGCCTTGAAGCCGAAGAGGCGGTCACCGGGAGCGACGCCCGTTTGGCGGCCGGTGGCCAGGACACAGCCCGGGGATGGTTGGCTCCGTTCGGCCACGAAACGCGCGCCGCGGGTGGCGGCGGCGTCCCGCAGGAGATGATCGAGGCGGAGCCGGCTGAGGCCGATGGCGGGTTCAGGCAGACGGTCAGTGCATACCCGGCGTCCGAAGTATACCCGCATCGAGTGCATAAGCGCGGGACGACAGGCTTCGGCCTCCGACCAGGCCCCGAGCTGTTCCAGCGAACTCCGCACCTCCGGACTCAAGAACTCGCCGCACACCCGGTGCCTGGCCGCGCGGGCCGGATCGTACACGGTGACGGCAGCGCCCTGCGCCCGCGCGGACAGTGCAGCCGCGCAGCCGGCCAAACCGGCGCCGAGAACAATGACGCTATTCGAGGCCGCCATCAGCCCGCCTGGCGCCCGGCACAGGACCCTGGGTCAAGACCTGCTGCAAGCCCCGTACGGCGCGGTCCATCGCCGGAAACTCTTCGAGCGCGATGCGATAGGCCTGCTCGGCCTGCTTCGACTTGCCGGCTTTGGCGGCCGCCGCGCCCCAGGCCACGGCCACGGGGCGGGGATAGTAGGGCGGCTCGTTGTAGCGCAGCGCCCGCTCGGCTGCGGAGACCTCGGCGAGAATCTTCACCCCCCGTCCCGTCTTGCCGGAGGCGATGGTGATCTGGCCGTGAAGTTCCTGCTCGGCCAAGCCGAGTTCGCGGGGAAACGCGGCCTTGTTGCGGGCCTCAAAATCGAGGAGGGCGGCTCGCATCCCCTTGGCTTCGAGCCGGGCCTTCTCCACCTCCCCCTTGGCCGCGTGGGCGAGACCGCGAGCCCAGTGCATCCAGGCCTGTTCGCGCGGCTTGGCGATGACGGGAACCGTGGCGGGGTCAAGAATGGCATCCCAGCGCTCGGCCCAGACCAGGGTCCGCAGCAGCGCGAACCACCCCTGCCGGTAGGCGGTGCGGGAGTTATCCAGCTGTTTGGCTTCGGCCTCGGATTCGGTGTAAGTAAGCAGTTCGCGGGCAGACTGGATGGCGTCATCGTATTTACCAGCGGCGGCCTGGACCACGGCGAGATAGTGAATGTTGTGCCCGTGGTGCAGATTCCCATAGTCCGCGTCGGCCTTCATGTAACGCCGCTCCAGACTGCCGGCGGCGACAAAGCTGGCGGCGGCTTCCGAAAGCTTTCCGGTTTGCGAGTAGATGTGGCCCGGCATGTGGAGGGCATGCGGGATCTCCGGAACAAGCGCGGCGTAGCGTTCACAGCTGTTCCATGCCTCTTTGGCAAAGGAAGAGCCCTCCCAGCCATGAATCACGTAGTGGTGCACCCCGGGATGGTCCGGCACCCGGGCGGCAAGATCCTTGAGAATCCTCACGGCTTCGAGGGAACCCGGACGCGGCTGCCGGGACGGGGTAAGAAAGCCATCCATCAAGTGCAGGGCCAGGTAGGTGGCGGCCTCGACTTCCTCCGGATGCTGGGCCAGCACCGCACGCAGACCGGCGATGTAGCCGGCGTCCGCCGCGGCATCGTCCAGCGGGAACCGCCGGCGGGCCGCGATGGCCTCGATATAGGCCCGTTCGCGAGTGCTGCCGTTCCGGGCGAGCGCCTGTGCTTTTTGCGCGGCATCGACGGCGCGCCGCAGGGGCGGGGTCATGCCCTTGGGCGCGGCGTTTTTGTCGCGTACGAGCTGAAAATGGGGTCGATAATCTCCGGCAGCGACCATCGCGACGCCCCACCACGGCATCGGCGCTTCCGGATCGAGAGCAGCCGCCTGCAGAAAGCTCCGTTCGGCTTCTCGCGCCCAGAACGAGTGCATCTGCGCGACACCTTGATCAAAAAACTTCTGCGCCTCAGGATTGCGGATCGTGATGGGGAAAGGGGACCGCCCCTGACCGCTGAGCAGCTTGGCCGGAAGAGCGGGAGCACCGTTCGAAGAGACCACGCAGTGGCTGGGCACCGTGGTCTGAGCAAAAACAAGAGCGGACGCCGCCAAGAGAACGCAAAATGGACGCATTGCAACCATCTTACGCTTATCCCTGGCGGGTGAGAAGCCGAAAAAACCGAGGGAACAACCCGCCGCCCCCTGTACCCTGCGCGGCCCCGACAAAGCGGAGCTTGGGAAACCGAATACCCCGGCCTGGGTTAAGACTGTACCTGCTGGCTCCGGGCGAGGAAAGCCTCACGCAGACAAAATTCAAAGTTCTGCATCACGTCGATTAAACCAGAGGCATCCCCGGCCTGCCAGCCGCAAGCGTGCAGAAGTAAACTGAGCTCGGCCCGCCAAACAGTCTTGCGAAATCGCCACTCGAGCGCCAACAGCGTTTCGACGTGGTGGGACTGATCGGTTGGGGCGTTCAAAATCGCTTCTTTGGCTCCCAGACTCAGGCGGCGGAAATCAGAGCGAAGCTCCTGTAGATAGACGCGGAACAGGTGACGACGTTCTGCCCGAAATGCCCGCAGTGAAAGAGTGGAGCCTAGCTTCCGCGACTGTAAGAAGGACTCATCCGAACCATTCAACAACCGGCGCATGGGGAGATAGCGAAAGGCGGAAAAGGACTCAAACCACTCGGCATCAAAAGCCTCCCGGCGAGTGGGCCGCTGTTTCGCACCCGAGGCAAGGCGAACCAGCAAAACCAGGAAAATCACACTCCCTACGGCACCGACGAAGAACGGAACATAAACCATAAAATTTCTTCCTTACGCCATGGTAAAGGTCCCTTTTGCTGAAAACGATCACCAAAAAGAACTTTCGTCCTTGGGTTCAAGCAGCCCTGACCCGGCACTTCTCTGCTAGTGTAAGGCGGATCGAAATGGAAAGCAACGCTCCGTTTCGGGAAAATCTCAAAAAAACATTGCCTATTTTACGCCCCGCAGGAGGGCCCGGTTGAGAGCCTCCATTTGGGAGAGAATCCAACTGGCATCCTCCAATTCAGCGCTTTCCAAGCTAGCCGTTACCTCGCCGGAGGGCCGCAGTAGAGCCGCCCATACCGATAAACAGAGCAGGACCAAAGCCGTAATGCCCAAATTAACCTCGGAGGTATTCATTTTTCCATTTAAATTACGAAAAAGGTGCGCCATGGTCGTCAGGAGGAAGAAAAAGAACGACAAGGCCGTATGCAGGACAGAGTTGCGGGAGGTGGGAACGGGAAACCAGGTGAGGATGAGCGTGAGGAGCAGAAGAAACAGGGTCAGCCCACCGGTTACAACCCGGTGGGCGGCCGTAACGTAAAGGACCCAGGTGGCTCCCTCATGATTGTCCGCCTGCAGGTCCGGTTGCACGGTCACCACGGAAAGAATGATGGATCCAAGCAAGCCATAGACGAGCACCTGGTGCCCGGCCCGGGCAATCCCTGGAAATCGCGCCAGGCATTTGGCGTGAATCTCCCGGATCATCAAGAAGTAGAAGACCCATAGCGAGGGTTGATACACCAGGAAGTAGGCGGCCTGGACCGTTCGGGAAAACTGAAATCCGATTCCGGCATACAGGCAGCCCAGAACCGACTCCGCCACCAAGTAAGAGAAAAATCCGGGGTAGGCCGCTCTCAGGCCTTGGCGCCAGAGGAACACCGCCAGGCCGCCGGCACCAAGGCTGGTGACCATGCTGAGCCAGAGATGCGCAGTAAAAGGGGCAAACATGCAGTACTGGACAAATGAAGCTAAAAGTGTACCATTACTACTACATTAATGAAGGAGGGAATTGGAACCTGCCGCGGCCTCGCCATGTCTGTCTGCCCTCTGACCCGAGTTTAGGGTTTCCCCTACCCTCGGGTCAAGTTGGACAGCGACCAATCTCCCTACCCCCGGCTCAAGCGCGAGCGGCGCAGGACGGAAGAGGGTTCGATGGCAGGGACTGCATTGATCTGGCGCACCACTGGAGCAGAGTCTCCCCGGGGCACAACACCGGCGAGCGGCGACGGCGACAGGGAGGAGTCGGGGCCACCATCCAGGTTGCAGATCGGGTAGCACTTCGGCAGGCCGGGCGGCTTCGGGAACGGAATCGGCGGGTAGTCGGCGGGACCTTCACTATAAGGATCGTTATCCTCAGAGCAGGGAAAGCAGTCCGGAATCGGAACGATCAACGGCTCGTCAGCGGCGACGCCACCCTCGAGGTTGCAGATCGGGTAGCACTTCGGCAGGCCGGGCGGCTTCGGGAACGGAATCGGCGGGTAGTCGGCGGGGCCTTCGCTATAAGGATCGTTATCTTCAGAACAGGGAAAGCAGTCCGGAATCGGAACGATGCTTTGAGCAGCGCCAGAACCAGCAGTGGAATTGCCGGCGTCGACGGCGATTCCCTCGGCGCCCGGCAGGGATGGCGCATGCGAAACAGCGCCCTGAGCGAACAGCGATAAAGCACCGGTGAAGGCGAGTGGTAGCAAGAAAGTAACAATTTTCATGGTCGGTTCAAAACTCCTGAAGAGAACTTCTGAATATTCGTAAGCGATGATTTCGCCAGCCACCGAGAGCAAGCATCAACGATCCGGAATCCTACGATTCCGGGCTCCAGGCACCCGCCAGCGAGATTACAGTACTTACAGTAGTACCATAACCAACACCAACACAGTACCCACAATCTGTGGTACAGACGTACAGTGTTCCTACAATCACTAGTCTCGTGCAGCGTAGATTCGAGTTTAGTTCTAGTAGGACTCCTAGGAAGAAAGCCTTAGACTCTTTCGGAATCTGGAACAAGCGCCGTGCGGAATTTGCGGAAATCCAACTCCGCCACAGCACTGGTACCCGCGCCACATTTCCCGTAAACGGCTTCGCGCCCAACCACCCGAATTGAGGTAAACTATGGGCGAGGTATCCGAAGCGATGCGTGTCGCCCGGCCCAAAAGCCTTCTGGATCGTGACGCCAAAGAGGATCTTTGGCGTCATACGGTGTCGCGGATCCCCACACAGTTCGGGAAACTTCAGTACCTGGCCTCGCTACGGGACTCTAATACTGGTCTTTACGAACACCACGGCCTTACTCTCCTTTTTGGTGAGAAAGAGGCGGGGCGCGCCATGCGTCTCATGCACCGGCAGGTTTTTGCCGACTGGCTCAATCGGGCACTGGCGGCACAGGAAGCGGATCTCAGCGAATATCTATCGGGAATTGGAGGGCCGATCGAAGCTGTTCTGGCGGCTTGGGATCTGCTGGAGCCCTGGAAACAATACATTCCTGGGAACGTAATGGCTGGAGAAAAAGCGCTCTATTCTTCCGATATGCGCACGCTCGTTAGCTTGCTGCGGTGCCGTTACGGCGTCGACGCCCGTGCTCAAGGCGCATTGCCACCCCGGTAACCTGGCCAATCACGTCGATCTCATCGGGATACAGAAACACTTGCGGGTTGCACATGGACGCCGGATGGGGCTGCAGCACAAGACGGTTCCCGTCCAGATTGCACCAGCCACACGCGTAGCCTTCGCGATGCTCGAGAAAGTAAATAGGCCGGTCGAATTCGTTCGTCCAGCCCGACGGGACGATCTTGCGCTTCGTTTCATCCAGCAGCAGCAGGGAGCCGGGCTGCAACAACGGGTACATCGACCAGTCTTCAGAACCCACAAAGGCGTACCGGTGAGTCTTTAAGTCCAAGCCATGCAACAACATGAGGGGAAGTTTGCCCCAGCGCTGAATCATCCGGCTCAGATAGGTCGTCTTCGTGAGGTCCAAGCCCGGATCAAGCGCCAGAGGCAGCAGAACCTCCCCCTGATGGGTTGCCTGGAAATGGATCGCGTGCGTTTTCTCCAACTCTATCGCGGCCGCATCGGCCGGCAGATGAGAGAGGTCGACGCCATACCACTGCAGCACCTCCAGCAGGTCCAGCCGGTAGATCGTGCACAGCGTGTACAGACGGAAGACCGTCGGCACCGTGCCTTTGTTTTCAATGTCGGACAGACGCGACAGGGCAACGGCAAACTCGTCATTCTGATGACGCTCGGCAATCCGCAGACTGGCGTCTTCGACGTCACGGTAACGCAGGTTCAACCGCTCGCGAACCCGCTTCAATTTCTGCCCAGCCTCCTCCATGGTTTGCCCTTTGCCGTTCAAGCCAGGGGAGATGCGCAGCGGGCGATTAGACATAGGATTCCTGTCTATGGTTCACCATTGATTGTGAAGGAGAATATCCGGAGTATATCAGCGCCGCTCGTCGGATGGAATGGAAAAAAAGCACTTTTGTTCTGATTTCAGAACAAAAATCCCCTTAATTTTCTTTTTTGAAAAATAGGGCCCCGCTGCCTGTTTTCGGCCGCCGATGCCGCTTGGCGGAAGGCGGAGAATTCGCTAGGCTGATAGGTGGAGGGGCCGGTTTGTCCCGCTATCGGCCAGAATGCGTAAGCGCGCCAGCCAGAATGCGCCAGCGCACCAGCCAGAATGCGCCAGCGCGCCAGGAGGAATTGGCTTGAGAGTGATTGTCGGGATAACCGGAGCGAGCGGTTCCGTTCTCGGTTTTCGTCTGCTCGAAAAGTTGCGAGGCAAAGAGGGCCTCGAGACCCATTTGGTGATGACGCGGTCGGCCGAGCGGACCGCCTGGCTCGAAATGGGCCTGCGCGTTCAGGCCTTCCGGGAATTGGCCCACCACTACCACCCGGTGGAGGAGATTGGAGCCACCCTGGCCAGCGGCAGCTTTCTCACCCACGGCATGGTCGTCGCCCCCTGTTCGGTCCATTCGATGTCGGCCATCGCTCACGGCATTACCGACAATCTCCTGACCCGCGCCGCCGACGTCGTGCTCAAGGAGCGCCGGCGCCTGATTCTGATGGTTCGCGAAATGCCGCTTCACCTTGGCCATCTGCGCACGATGACCACCCTTGCCGAGATGGGCGCCATCCTCGCCCCACCGATCCCCGGCTTCTATGGCCAGCCCCAAACCGCCATGGACTTAGTGGATCATTGTGTGGACCGGGTGATTGATTTGCTCGGCATTCCAAATGCGGAGGCAAAACGATGGGACGGAAGCAGCAGCCACTAACGGCATCCTTTCAGGGCGAGCGGGGCGCGTTCAGCGAGGAGGCGGCGCGTCTGCTGCTCGGACCCGCGGTCGAGGTAGTTCCCTGCCCCCGCTTCCAGCAGGTGTTTGAACGGCTCGCCAGCGGCGAGGTCGACCGCGCCGTCGTGCCGATCGAAAACACCCTGCACGGATCGGTGCACGAAAACTACGATCATCTGCTCAACTTCCAGCTCCCCATTCGCGGCGAAGTCAACCTTCGCATCGTCCACAACCTGATCGCCGCCCCCGAGACCACCTACGCCAAGGTCCGCAAAGTCTACTCCCATCCGGTCGCCATCAACCAGTGTCTACGCTTCCTGGCCGACCGCCCGCAACTGGAGCGCGAAACCTTCTACGATACCGCCGGCAGCGTTAAGATGATCATGGAAACCCGACCCCACGGCGCCGCCGCCATCGCCTCGGCCACCGCCGCCGCTTTCTATGGCGCCCGGATCCTGAAACGCTCGATCGAAGACGACCGCCGCAACTTCACCCGCTTCTTCCTCCGCTCCCGGCCCGGAGACGCCGAACCCGCCGCTCCCCCCGGGGCGTGGAAGACCTCGGTCGCCTTCACCCTCCGCAACATCCCCGGCGCCCTCTTCCGCGCCCTGTCCGCCTTTGCCCTCCGCGACCTCAGCCTGACCAAAATTGAATCCCGCCCCCTGCGCGGCAAACCCTGGGAGTACCTCTTCTACGCCGACGTCCTTGGCCGCGATACCGACCCGGCCTGCCAGCGAGCCCTCCACCAACTCCAGGAGTTCACCGACTCCTTCCACCTGCTTGGCAGCTACCCCAAAAGCGTCTGATGTCACCCTCCATCTCTGAAGACTGCATCGTCATTGGCGCCGGTGTGGCCGGTCTGGCCGCCGCCGCCGCACTCGCGTCCGCCGGAAGGCGCGTCCTCCTGCTGGACAAGGGCCGGCGCCCAGGCGGCCGCCTGGCCTCCCGCCCCTTCGAACAGGCCGCGTTCGACTACGGCGCCCAGTTCTTCACTGTCCGGTCGCCCGCATTCCGGCAGCTTGTTGAAACCCTCACGGCCGCCGGCATCGCCGTACCCTGGTTCGAGCACGAAGGGCAGACCCGCTACTGCCTGCCCGCCGGCATGAATGCCCTGCCCCGGCGCCTGGCCGAAAACCGGCGCATCGCCTGCGAGGTCACCGCCACCGCCCTCCGCCGCGAGCAGCGCCACTGGCGCATCGAGACCGCCGGCGGCGCCATCTACACGGCCGCCGCCGTCGTACTCACCCCCCCGGTGCCGCAGGCGCTCGCGCTCGTCGATGACCTCGACATCGCAACCCACCAGGAGTTGAGCGCCATCGCCTACCATCGCTGTCTCGCCATCCTGGCCGTTGTCGCCGGCGACTCCGCCATCCCCCCGCCCGGCTTTCTCCGCCTCGCCCACGAGCCGCTCCAAACCCTGGCCGACAACCGGCAAAAGGGCCTCGGCGGCGCGGCGACCGGCGTCACCATCCTCGCCGCGCCCGACTTCAGCCTCGCCCATTGGGAGATGCCGCAGGAGGAGACCGCTCGCCTTCTGCTGGCCGCCGCCGCCCCGTGGCTCGGCTCGCCGGTCACCCACTGGCGCTATCATCGCTGGCGCTACAGCCAGCCGGTGGAGGCCTTCCCCGCTCCCTGCTACGGCCTCCCCGGCGATCCGCCGCTCGTGCTGGCCGGCGATGCCTTCGGCGGTCCCCGCGTCGAAGGCGCCTATCTGTCCGGTCTCGCCGCCGCCAACTGGCTGCTCACGCGCTAACTTACTCGATCACCGCCAGGCTGGCCACCGTCCGTGGTCCCAGCCGCAGTTCGTTCACCATCGACCCGGCCGGGTCCACTTCGATCAGCCGGCGACCCGTGTAGTCACTGATCAGCAGATTGCCGTTGGCGAACCAGGCCATCCCCGACGCCCAACCCATCTTGATATCGCTCCTGGCCCCGCCGATCGAACGCACCACGCCGCCCTGCGGATTTACGATCACAACCTCGCCCGGATCCGACAGACTCAATAGAGTATTGCCGTCCGGCAAACGCCACGCCTGATACAGCCGCCGCTTGTCCTTCTCCGGGGCCTGCCATTCCCAGATCGTCTGACCCTCTTGGTTGACCTCAATCACCTTGGCCACGGCTTCGACGCAGATCAGCGTGGTCCCCGCCGCTGTACGGCGCGTGTTGCGCATCCTCATGTTGGCCAGGTCTTCGGAGGCATAGGCCCAGACCCGCTTACCCGTCCGGTCCACCTCCACCACCCGGCCGGCCCGGGCGTCGCCGATCAGCGTATTGCCGTTAGGTAGCCGCTGCGCGGCCAGCGGATGCTCGAGCCCGTCGCAACACTCCCAAACGCGCTTGCCGGAGGCGTCGACCTCATAAACCTTTTTCTCAGGAGCAACCGTGTAGAGGATATTGCCGCTGGGCAACGACTGCACGTCGTGGCCCCGGCCATTGGGCACGCGCAGATGCTCCCGGCCGCTCGGCCAGTCCATCAGCACCACCTCCCCGCGTGGGCCATGGTCGGAGATCAGAATGCGCCGTTCGCGGCCGGGCCGCAGATATCGGTTGAACCACGCCACCAGACGCGCCTCGGCCCGCGCCAGATCCGGACCCTTGAATCCGTGTCCGGCGCCTTCAATCGTCTCCAGTTCGTGCACCCCGCCCGCCGCCTTCATCCGCTCATCGAGCCAACGGCCCTGCTCATAGGCGACATACGTATCCTTGGTGCCGTGGATGGTAAGAATTGGCGGCGCCAGCGGCGAAACATGGTACAGCGGACTCGCCACCAGATGCTGCTTCCGGTTGTGCGCCAGATCGTTGCCGATCCACTGCGGCAACACATCCTTGGCATCGACGCTGGCCTCGTAGGACTTGGTGAAATCGGTCGGACCGTAGAAATTCACCACCGCCTGCACCTCACTCGACTGATCGCGGTGCGGACCCGTGCCGTCAAACGCCGTGCTGTGACCCGTCAATCCCAGCATCAGCGCCAGATGGCCGCCGGCCGAACCGCCCGTGGCCCCGATATGGTGCGGGTCAAGACGATGTTTCTGTGCGTTGGCCCGCAGAAAGCGCACCGCGGCCTTCACATCCTCCACCGCGGCCGGAAACTGGTGCCGCGGCGCCAACCGGTAGGAGACCGTCGCCGCCACGAAGCCCTTTTGCGCCAGTTCGATGCACAGCCGGTGATAGCCGGCCCGCGACCCGGCGCGGAAACCGCCGCCATGAATGGCTACCACCGCCGGAAAAGGTCCCTCCCCCTTGGGCCGGAAAATGTCCATCGCCATCCGCTCGCCCACGCGCGAGTACTCAACGTCGAAGTCCAGTTCCACCCCGTCGGGCACGGACGGCGGCAGCAGTTTCGGGGGTTGCGCAAGGGCAACGGTCGTGAAAAGAAAAACAGCAAGACGCATGAGAGGGCACGATATCATAAACTGAAAAGGCGGTGCCTGAAAAGTCAGGGCCGGTGAAGGTTCCACCCGGTACCGTTGACACCAGGATTTAGGTTCCATATACTTCTGAAATATCTGAGACCCAACACTTTATTGATTCCGTTGGGAGATTTTTATACTCGGCAGGCAGGTTGGCAGTGTTCCCCGGTAATGCACACTGTTGGTCCGCTGGGCCCGGAGAGATGGCATGGGAACAACACCCCACAGTTTTACCCCGCATGATCCGGATTCCGGTGCGGACAACCGACCGGCCCCCGGGCCCGCCCCCATACCGGAGCATCCAGCGGAGTCTTCTTCGGAAGCACCCGCCGCCGAGGGCGAAGAGACCTTCTCGATGGACGATGTCCTCGCAAGCGAGGGCCTTGATGAATACGGGCAATACTCGATGTCCGGCAACGGCGAGGCCGTGCGCGGCTACGTCGTCAAAGTTACCGACAAAGAGGTGCTTGTCGATATCGGGGCTAAGTCGGAAGGCTCGCTCCCCATCTCGCAACTGCCCACTGTTGACGGGAAAGTAACGGTCCAGCCCGGCGACACGCTCGAAGTCGTCGTCGAGCACGGACAGTTGACGCCGGAAGGCTATGTCGTTCTTTCGCACCACAAAGCCTCGAATAGTAAGGCCTGGGACGATCTCGACGAAGCCCTCAAGAACAACGCGATCCTCACCGGCAAGGTAACCGGAAGAACCAAGGGCGGCCTGATGGTCGATGTTGGCGTCGAGGCCTTTATGCCCGGTTCGCAGGTCGATGTGCGGCCGGTCTACAACGTCGAAGCCTTCATCGGTCAGGAGATCCCGGTCCGGGTCGTCAAATTGAATCGCCGCCGCGGCAACGCCGTCGTATCCCGCAAACTGGCGATCGAAGAGGACGTCAACGCCCGGAAAGCGGCGCTGCTCGACGGCATTCAGGAAGGCGGGGACGCCCGCGGTACGGTCAAGAACCTGACCGAATACGGAGCCTTTATCGATCTGGGTGGGATTGACGGCCTGCTGCACGTCAGCGACATGAGCCATGGCCGCGTGACGCACCCGAGCGAAGTCGTGCAGGTCGGCCAGGAGTTAACGCTGCGGGTCCTCAAGTTCGACCGGGGCAAGGAGCGCATCTCGCTGGGCTTGAAACAGATGCTGCCCGATCCGTGGGCGACCGTGATCGAGCGCTACCAGCCCGGAACTCGCGTGGTCGGCCGCGTGGTCAGCGTCACCGACTACGGGTCGTTCGTCGAACTCGAATCTGGTGTCGAAGGCCTGATCCACATCTCGGAGATGACCTGGTCGCGCCGCATGAAGCATCCCTCGAAGGTGGTCAAACCCGGGGATCAGGTTGAAAGCGTTGTGCTCGAAGTCAAAAGCCGGGACCGCAGAATCTCCCTCGGTATTAAGCAGTTGGAAGACGATCCCTGGACTACGGTCGCCTCGCGCTACGCCATCGGCAGTGTGGTCGAGGGCCGCGTGCGGAAGCTCTCCGATTTCGGGGCGTTCATTGAAATCGAAGAAGGGATCGATGGCCTGGTCCACGTCTCGGATCTGTCCTGGACCAAACACATCAAGCATCCCTCCGAGTTGTTGAAGAAGGGCCAGGTGGTCCAGGCCGTGATCCTGCAGATCGATGCCCCCACGCGGCGTCTCTCGCTCGGCATGAAACAGCTCCAGCCGGACGCCTGGGAGTCCTTCTTCCAGGCTCACAAGGTGGGGGACCTTGTCAAGGGACGCGTCTGCCGGGCTTCCGCGTTCGGCATCTTCGTCGAAGTGGCTCCGGGTGTCGAAGCGCTTTGTCACAACTCGGAAGTGCCCGGCTACCAGCGCGGTCAGGAGAGTAAGACACCGGCCCTCCCGGTCAAGGAGGAGTTCACCTTCAAGGTGATTCGCCTAAACGCCGCCGATAAGAAAATTGGCTTGAGTCTGAAGGCTGTGGCCGAGGACGAAGAGCGGATTCGTCTGGCTGACTATCAGAAGCAAGCCGCCGCCGCCACCTCGACCATTGAGGAGGCGCTGCGAAAGGATGAACCTTCCGCGGCGGCAAACGACGACTAGCGTCGAGGAGACCTGCGAAACTATATGGCAATGACGAAAGCGGATTTGATCGAAGAGGTGTCCAAGGTGGTCGAGATGACCCGGAAGGATTCCGAAGTCATCGTGGAGGCCATCTTCGACAGTGTGGTTCGGAGCCTGCGGCAGGGCGACAAGATCGAAATCCGTGGATTTGGCAGCTTTCGGACGAGGCAGCGGCAACCCCGCGTCGGACGCAACCCGAAAACCGGAGCCCGGGTCGAGGTGCCCGCGAAACGGATTCCTTACTTCAAACCTTCAAAGGAGTTGAAGGATATTGTCAACGGGGGCGAAAGCTCGGACGATTTCGACTTCGACGACGAGTAGACGGAAACGGCGATGGACCGGCTTTGGAGTCCCTGGCGGTACCAGTATGTGAATGCCGGTCCCGCCCCGTCGGCCTGTATCTTCTGTCGGAAGGCGGCGCTGGGGCAGGACGAAGAGAATCTGGTGGTTCACCGTGGCCAGCACTGTTATGTGCTTTTGAATCTATATCCGTACACGAACGGCCATCTGATGATTGCCCCGTACGCCCATGTCGACTCGCTGGCCGCGGCGCCGGAAGCCGCTGCGGCCGAGATGATGGCTCTGGCGCGGTCGGCCGAAACCGCCCTGCGCCGGGTCTACCGGCCGGGCGGGATCAACCTCGGCATGAACCTCGGCGAGTGCGCCGGCGCCGGGGTGGCGGGCCACATCCATCTGCACGTCCTCCCGCGCTGGTTCGGCGATGCGAACTTCCTTTCGGTGGTTGGCGAAACTCGGGTGCTCGTCGAAGAGCTGCCCGTCACTTGGCGCCGCCTGCGGGACGCTTTCGCGGCACTTACTTCTTAGCCGGGGCGCACAGTCCGCGCGCAAGGTCCGTCTCGGCCGCAATCACCCCGAACGTCGTCCAGTTCTCCTCGTCAACAATCCGCCGCAGCAGTCGGCAAGTCCGCTCCTGCCGCCCCTCCAGCCGATGAAACACGGCGATGCCGTAACCCACCGTCGCCAGGGCATTGCTGTTGCCGCCCGCCCCCAGCGCCTGCTCCTCGGTCCTGGCGCCCTTGTAGAACATCAGCGACTTCCAATACGATGCGTTCTCCCGAATCGTCATCGACTCCCCAATCCGCTCCAGCAGCGCCTTGGCTTCAGCGTGCTTACCCGCCTGGCGCAGCGCCCGGTAGGCCCAGTCGGTCACCGCCACGCGGGAGTCGTCATCCAGGGCGTAACAGCTCCGCCAACCCGCCGGTATCCCGCGCAGATACTCCGGCTTGGGTTTGTCCCCCAGGGCCAGACACCGGCTGTATTCGCGGGCCGCGTGGTTGAAGTCGCCGCGCAGATAGTAGGCGAGTCCCAGATGATAGGCAACATCAAAGCTGGCCGGAGCGAGTTCGGCGGCCGCCTTCAAATCCGCCAGCGCCGCATCAAAGCGCCGCATCGACAGCAGCCGATGGCCGCGATAGCGAGGAAAACGCACATCCTCGGGGAACATCTGCATGCCGCGGGTGTAAAGCGGAATCGAAGCGGAAAAGCGGAAGAACTGGTCCCGCGCCCGAGCCGCCTCGAGCAGCAACTCCGCCTTCTCCCCGCCTTCGAACAGCGCCTGATCGGCCCGCGCGATCACCCCGGCCGTGTCCGGACGGGCGAAATAGGCTTTTCCTAGCGGGGAATAAACCTCCGGTTCGGTCCGCTGCGCCAGCAGGACCGTCGAATACACCAACACCAGCAAGAGCCATCTGCTTTGCATTGTCCCGTGCCTTTACTGTACCCGATCCCGGCTGCGTGTGGCGAATCGGCACGAGTGTCTTTGTGGTTTAATAACAGACACTAGGTTTGGGTTGTAACGTCGATCGTCAGGGGTGACGGCCGGCGCCAGGAAAACAGGAATGGGAAAATGTTTAGCACAGTGCGTCCGCTCTGGCTATGCGGAGCCTTAGCGCTTTTGTGTCTCGCCACTTACGGTCGGGGTCTGACCCTGCCGCTGATCAGCGACGACTATCTGCAGATTCAGCTCGGCCGGGAGTATGGCCCGCTGGAACAGTGGCCCGCCCTGGCGGCCGATGCCCTCTATCGCTGCCGCGCTACCTCCATTCTGCTCACGCACTGGACGGAACGGTGGCTGGGTCTCGCGCCCCTCTGGTTAAACGTTTCGAGCCTGCTGGTTCACTTCGTGAACTGTTGCCTGGTGGCCGCACTCGGTATCTGGCGCCCGGTTGGCTTCGTTTTGTCAATTCCCGCAGCGCTGATCTTCTGCATCCTCGAGCGCCCCCACGAAGCGGTCCTCTGGTACTCGGCCCTACCGGAACTGCTGGTGTTCACCTTCACCCTCGCCGCGCTCCTCGCCTGGGTCCAATACGCCCAAACCGGCCGCCCGCGGTGGTACTTCGCCACCGGCGTCGCCTTTGGGCTGGCCCTGTTGTCCAAGGAATCGGCCGTGGTCTTCGTTCCCCTCGCCTTTCTCATTGCCGGATGGCGGCGGGACCTCTGGTGGCGGCTCCTGCCCGCCGTCGCCGTTTCCCTTCTCTACTACCTCTCAATCCACGGCGCCCGCAACAACCATCTCCACTTTAACGACGGTACCTTCTCGCTCTCGGCGCCGTTTTGGGTCGCCGAACTCCGCACCATCGGCCGTCTGCTCGCTCTCTGGGGCACCCTGGCGCTCCTGATCCTGGCAGCGTACAAGCGGGATTGGCGGATCCTCACGGGCTGCCTCGCATGGATGGGGGTGACCCTGCTGCCCTACAGCTTTCTCACCTACCAAAGCGCCGCCCCCAGCCGCCACACCTACCTCGCCGCCGTCGGTCTCGCCTTCCTCCTCGCCGCCGCCTGGCACACCCTGCGGGACCGCTTTCCCCACCGCCGCCCCTGGCTCGCCGTCCTCGCCACCCTATTCGTGCTGCATCAGACCACCTACGTCTGGGCCTACAAGCATCATCAATTCGTCGAACGCGCCAAGCCCACCGAGCAACTGCTCGCCGTTGCCAAGACCCATCAGGGACCGATTCAACTCCGTTGCCTTCCCTTCCCGCGACAACTCGCCGAACTGGCCCTCAGCGTCACGAACTCCTCCGGAGTCTGGATCGCCGCGGAAGAGGAAGACGCCGCAGTCGAGCTGAATTTCTGTTCCGAGTCGTCTACAACCCCGCAGACCGCCGGTACGGAGAACTCAGATACCGCTTCGATTCCCGACCCGCATCCGACTCCGGAGCCGCTGTAACCGCCTGCCGGTAAGCCGCCAACGCCTTGGCCCGCTGCCCCAGTAAATCGTAACTCTGCCCCAGCCGCATCCACGCGTTCATTGCCGTGTTGACGTCCAACTCCTCGCCCCCTTGCGTCACCTTCGTCAGATTCTCAATCGCGCCCGCATAGTCGCGGTACCAGAACAACAGGTTGCCCCGCGCGTACTGAATTTTTCCCGCCGGCAGCGTCTTATAGCCGGCAGCACCCTCGCTCTTCAACTGATCTATGCGCGCCAACACGGCCAACGCCTCCTCCCGCCGGCCCAGGTCTCCGTACATCTGCACCAACTCCAGCCGGAATAGATAGTTCCGCGGAAACCAGCGCATCAACTCAAGCAACAGCGGTACCGCCCTCTCCGCGTGCCGCTCCCGCCGGTAGGCCACCGCCAGCGCGATCATCGCGTCAAACTTGTTCCTATCGCCGTGCACCGCCACCCGCTCGACGGTTCGCAGCCCTCCCTCTTTATCCCCGTGGAAGCCAATCAGAAACCCCAGCAGCTTCCACCCAAACGGCAGACTCCCCACAATGTAGTCGTGCACCCCCTGCACGAGGTAGGCGTCCACCCGCTGCGGCTCCGCCGCCGTCACCTGCATCGAAAGCTTCCGCGACAGCGTAAACTGCTTGAGCGACTCCCGCCAGAGCCGCCGCACAAGAAAGTTATAGTTGGCTTCGAGCCCATGCGCCACGCTCAACAGATAAACCGCTTCCACATCTCCGGCGTTGGCCTGCACCCTCGCCTCACATAAAGCAATCGCCCGCGCAATCGCGTCGTCAAACCGCTTCTGCTCGGCCGCGGAGGCGGCAATCTTGCCCCGGCGGAGAAACGGATTGTTCCCCGTCACCAACTCGCTTTCGAGCGCCCCCGCCCGGTCCATCTCGCGGTAGAGCAGCGCCTGCGCCAAGTGGTTGTACCCGGCCGGATCCTTCGGCCGCGCCGCAATGTCTTTTTGAAAGACCGCGATCGCCTGCTCATACTCCATGCTGTAGAAGTGCTCAAAGCCGGGCGCCACCGTCTGGCCCGGCAATAGCAGGGGAACCAACAAAGCCAACCGCAGCAAATTCATAATCGCTCCAACGCCCACCGCGCATGCTCCTCTACTACAGTATCCCCGCACGCGGCCAGCCGTTCGAGCGGCGCCCGGAACCGCGCCAGCCCGGCGTTGCCCATCGCAATGCAGACGTTGCGGAGAAACCCCTGATAGCGCGCCCGCTCCACCGGCGTTCCCGCAAACAGCGCCGCGAACTCCTCCCGCGTCAACGCCGCCAGCCGCTCGAGCGGCGGATCGATCTCGGCCGCAAACGCCGGTAGCGCCGCGGCCCGCCGGTTCCACGGACACACGTCCTGGCAGATGTCACAGCCAAACACCTGCCGGCCCATCGGCGCCCGCAACTCCTCCGGCACCGCCCCCTTCAGTTCGATGTTCAGATAGGCAATGCACAGCCGGGCATCGAGCTCATAGCGTCCCTCCCGCGGCCGCAGCGCCGCCGTCGGACACGCGTCAATGCAGCGCGTGCACGTACCGCAGCGGTCCGGCGGCGCACCGTCAGCCGGCAGATCGAACGACCAGATCACCTCGCCCAGAAAGAACCACGATCCCTGCTGCTGATGAATCAAGCACGTATTCTTCCCGATCCACCCCAGCCCCGCCAACCGCGCCAACGACCGCTCGAGCACCGGCGCCGTATCCACGCAAATCCGGTAGGTAAACGCCTGCCGCGTCTGCAATCTCGCCACCAGCCGTTCCAGTCCCGCCCGCAGCGTATCGTGGTAATCCGGCCCCCAGGCGTACCGCGAAATCCAGCCGCGCTCGGCCTCGGAAAACGCCGTCGAGTAGGGCGCCGGTGGATTGTACAACTGCCCCACCACCAGCACGCTCCGCGCCTCCGGCAGCAGGTTCCGCACATCGGCGCGCTTGTCCGCCCGGTGGTCGGTCAGGTATCCCATCCGCCCCGCCAGGCCCCGGTCCACCCAATCGCGATAGATGCGGTGATCGGCATAGGGGCCCACCGGCGCCACCCCCGCCAGCGCAAAGCCGGCCGCGGCCGCCTCCTCCCGCACCATCGCCGCCGTGATCATTGCGCCTTGACGTCGGCCACCTTCGTCTCCCGCTCCCCCACGGTCACCGCCACGCCCGCCTCCGGCAACCCGCGCAAAAACTCGTCATCCATCCACGCACCCGCCTCCGCGTTCCGAAACGCGTAGAGCAGATAACTCCCCGGCGCTACACCCGGCAGGACAAAACGCCCCGCCCCATCGGCCTCCCCGGCCCGGTAGCGGCTCCGGCGATTCGCCGCCCCGGCCGCCGGCACCAGCACCACCACCGCGCCCGCCGTCGTCCCGCCCTCCACCCGCCCACCCCGCAGCGAAATTACCCACTCGGTCGCCACCGTCTGCCCCGCCGCCCCGGATAGATCCAGCGCCGCCTCCCGCCCGCCCACCCGCAACGCCCGCAGATACGCCCCCGCCGGCAACCGGTGCACCTTTGCCCCGTAGCCCCCCGGCAGCAGCGGGCCAATCAGAAAGGTGCCATCCGCCCCCGGCCGCGCCGCGCCCCCGCCGCCTACCAGGTCCTCGTCCGATTCAATCTCCACCCCCAACGCCGCCATCTCCAGGTTCCCTTCCCCTTCGAGCACCACCCGGCCCCGTACCGTCACCCCCGGCCGCATCGTCACCACCACATCGTCCAGGTCCCGGCTCACCTCGAGGCGCATCCGCACCTGCAGCATCTGCCCGGCCTCCAGATAGCTTCCCGTCAGATCGTACGCCCCTGGGACCACTCCCTGCACCGTGAACCGCCCGCCCGGGTCCCGCACCAGCACCTGCGGCCCGGTTTCGAGCACCGCCACGCCCACCCCGCGATTCATCAGCGTCAACGCCGTGTTCGTCAGCGGCGTATTCGTCAACCCGTTCACCAGCCGGCCGCTCACCCGGTAGCTCTGTCCCGGCCGCAAGCTGATGTTCACCCCCCGCTGCTCCTGCCCCGGCCCCAAGGCCACCGCCAGCGCATTCTCAGGCTCCGCCGCCGCCGGGTAATACGTCGGCGGATACAACCGCGGGTCTCCCGCCAACCGTTGTACCGCCGCCCGCACAATGTAGGAATACGCCGGCAGACCGTGCAACCGGTACTGCCCGCGGTCGTCGGTCACCCCCCAACCCGCCAAAACCAGCTTCCTCCGCCCCCCCACGTACGCCCGCCGCAACAAAGTAATCTGCGCCCCCGGCAGCGCCTCGCCGGCCTCATCGGTCACCGTTCCGCTCACCGCCGCACCGGGGTTCAGCTGAATCGTCACCGCCGCCGGCCCATCACCCGGCGTCACCTCCACCGACGCATCTCCCTTTTCCGACGGAAAAAAACCCGCCCGCGTCGCCCGCAGCCGATAGCGCCCAGGCGGCAGCTCCGGCAGCCGGAACCGGCCCAGCGCATCGGTCACCACCGGCTCCACCGGCCGCGCCGCGCTCATCACCTGCACGCTCACCCGCCGCAGCGGCTCCCCCGTCAACCCGTTCACCACCGTGCCTTCCACAGGCCGGGGCAGCTGCCCCCACGCCAAACAGGCCACTGCCAATCCGATCGCGATCCGCACCGCCTTTTATGGTACCTGACTCGTCCGAAACCGTTCGTCGATCTCGATCTGGCAGCCCACCGCCAGCCGGTTCGTCTCGTTTGCCATTCCCACCACCGACATCAGTTCCCCAAACATCGCCGGCGTCATCCCGGCCTTCTTCGCCGCCGCCGTATGCGACGCCACGCAGTAACCGCACCCGTTCGTCGCGCTCACGGCGATGTAAATCATCTCCTTCACCAACGGATCGAGCGCCCCGCCCGGCCCCATGATCTCCTTTACGCCCTCCCAGGTCCGCCGCAGCGTCGCCGGATTATGCGCCAGCGCCTTCCAGAAGTTGTTGATATAGTCCGTCTGCCGTACCGCCCGGATCTCGTCATAAATGGCCCGCACCGCGGGCGAAGCGTCTTCGTATTCCACCAAGCCGTAGGTAGCCATCGTTATTGCAAGACCTCGCTCATCACCTTCACCAGCTCCCCGCCAAACCGCAGCCGGTCCTCCACCAATGGCCGCCGCCCGTACTTCGGCTGCCGGCTGATCCGCTGCTCCATCAAAAACGCGGGCCAAGCCCGCTCCCGGGTCAGTCCGTGAATCACCGTCATCCTTCCCGCCGCCACCGGCCCGGCAAAACTCAGCGGCCGCGTCGGCGCGAAACTCGTCCGTGCTACGAGCGCCTCATAAAACCGCCCGGCCAACTCCCGCACCGCCGGCTCCGTCACCGGCGGCCCTTCGAGATACTCGGCCGTCTCCGTATTGTGCAGCGACAGGAACAGCGCCCCGCCGCCCGCCGCCAGGATCGCCTGCCGCTGCGCCGTAATCTCCGGCATCTTCGCCACCCCGTTCACGTCCCAGTTCCGGTTCAGATCAAACCCGTGCCGGTTAAAACGCACCCCGCCCCGCGCCACCCCATCCGGATCCGCCATCGGCAAAATCTTCCAGGTGTAGGCGCTCCGCAGCGCCGCATTCCGCAGCAGCTCCCGCACCGCCCCCTCGCCCACCCACGAACTTCCCGTCTCCCAACTGTGCTGCCGGAACATCAGCCAGATCGTCTTCGCGCCCGTTCCCGTCGTCCATAGCCACAGCGGCCGCCCCTCGACGCTCCGGCCAATCTCCGTGCGGCGAAACGCGCGCCGGGCATCCTTCCACAGCCCCTCCAGATGGCGGTTCGTGTACGGCGGGGTATGCGCCACCCAGAAGCGGCGGCCGCGCGGGGTAATGCGCAGGGTCATCTTCGGCTCGCCCGCATCGTAGGTGAAGTCCTCGACGTGCCGCCAACTCCTCCCATCCTCGCTCCACACCGCCGGCGTCTCCGCGTTCACGGCTCCCCGGTTGGGCTGGTAGTTGTACTCGCCCGGCAGGTCCACCAGATCAATCGTCACCGGCTGCCCCGGCCGCGCGCCATCCACGCGAAACGAGTACCAATTGGCCTGCCGGTTGCGCCCGTCCTGGTCCTTCTGCCCCTGCGCCCCGATCCGCACATGGCCCTCCCCCACCGGCTCCACCCGGCCGGCGCTGCCGCCTTCAAAACTCCAGGTTACCGAAATCAATAACGCGAACGGAAGAATCAGCATCTAAGCTACTTATGCTAGTGGATTTTCCCCTGCTTGCAACCGGCAAACGCTACCGCGTCCTCCGCGGCCTCGAAGATCTCGAACGCAAGCACCTGATCGCCGGCATGGAGCCGCTCATCCTGGGCCTCGAATACAACAGCGCCGAACAGCGCCTCGCCTTCGTCTGTCAGATCGGTCCCCACATCGCCCACCGCTTCTTCTTCGCCGTCCCCGCGGGCGATCTCGACGCCGCCCTCCTCACCCTCGCCGGTTACTTTGAAGCCGTCGACACCCACGTCCGCGAACCCCTCGCCGCCCGCGCCGCCGCCGTTCTCGCCCTCGCCGAAGAGCACCGCGCCGCCCGCCCCGTTCTCGCCCGCGCCGCCTACCGCGAGGCCCTCGCCCGCTATCACGACCTCGAGGCCACCGCCCCCAACCCCGCCTCCGCCGCGGCCGCCCGCCAGTCCGCCGAACGGGTCTCCCGCCGCCTAGCCACCCTGGAGCAACCCGCAACCTAATTGCAAGTCGCTCATTCCAAAAGAAAAGGGCTGCCGCAGCGGTTCCATTCAACCCGCCAGATCGCCATTGAGCCCCCGAAATCCCCGTTCGGCGTTGAACGATTGGGAATTCCTGAATCCCAGGTTAATCTTTAACATCGGAAGTACTATTCTCCTGCGAGGACTTTTTACCCCCCTATGCACAAGCCCATTAAGTACGTTGAGAAGGCCGTAACGGTCACCGCGAACGCCGCCTGGCAGGTGTTCGAGCGTCTGAACCGGATCAACCCGAATCCGTCGTTCACCCCCAAGTGGTCGGAAAAGCCCCTGCTCAAGAGCTGGGAAAAGTCCAAGCCCCCGCTCGGCTGGCCGCGCAAGACCGACTCGTTGTGCCCCAAGTGCGTACCCGAGCTTCGCAAGGAAGTTCTCGACGGCAAGAAGGACGTCTCCGTTCTCCTCAACGAAAAGATTGGCGAAATCAAGGCCGACATCATTGAGCGTGACGGCAAGATCCTCATGGTCAAAGAGTGCCCCATCCACGGCAAGTTCGAAGACCTGATGTCGATCGATCCGGCCTTCTCGCAGCACCTCGAAGAGGTGTTCCCGGGCCGCGATATCCGCGCCCACAACGACGAGAAGCTGCACAATCACGGCTCCTCCACCATTACCCACGGCCGCGGCTCGGTGCTCACCATCGACCTCACCAACCGCTGCAACATGATGTGCGACCCCTGCTTCATGGACGCCAACCAAGTTGGCTTCGTCCACGAATTGAGCTGGGAAGAGATCCAGACGATGCTCGATAACGCCATCAGCATCAAGCCCCGCCGGCAGATGTCGGTCCAGTTCTCCGGCGGCGAGCCCACCCTGTCGCCCTACTTCCTCGACGCGGTCCGCTACGCCCGGAAGGTCGGCTACAACTCCGTGCAAGCCGCCACCAACGGCATCGAGTTCGCCAAGAGCACCGAATTCTGCAAGCAGGCCGCCGAAGCCGGCCTCCGCTACGCCTACCTCCAGTTCGACGGCATCGGCAACGAAGCCAATTCGCACCGCCTCGTCGGCAACCTGTTCGACGTGAAGCTCAAGGCGATCACCAACCTGCACAACGCTGGCGTCGACATCGTCCCGGTCATCACGATCATCAACGGGATCAATAATGAGCAGGTCGGCGCGGTCATCCGCTTCGCCCTCGACAACCCGAAGATCATCTCCTTCCTCTCCTTCCAGCCCGTCTCCTTCACCGGCCGCGACGAAGAGGTCACCCCGGAACGGCGTGCCGCCCAGCGCTACACGCTCTCCCACCTCGCTCATGACGTGAAGAATCAGGTGGGTCTCGGCGAACCCGTCCGCGACTGGTTCCCCATCTCCTTCATGTCCACCTTCTCCGACTGGGCCGACCTCGTCCACGGACCGAACGCCGACTGGGGCCAACTCTCCTGCGGCTGCCACCCGAACTGCGGCATCGGCATGGCGCTGATGATCGACAAAGAGACCAAGGAAGCCCGGCCCGTCACCGGGTTCCTGAACGCCGACCGCCTCGCCAAGGACATCGCCAAGGTAAACGACGCCGCCCGCAGCAAGTTCTGGTCCGTCGTCGGCGTCTCGCTGGCCCTGCTCCGCAACTATCAGCCCTTCAACGCTCCCACGCACTTCCGCCTCCTCGACCTGCTCCAGAAGTTCGACAAGTGCTTCGGCGCCACTGGCCGCAACTACGGCAAGGTGACCGGCGACCGTACCATGGCCGACATCCAAAAGCGCCGCGCCGACCGCTGGAACTTCCTCTTCATCGCCGGCATGTGGTTCCAGGATTTGTTCAACTACGACTTCCGTCGGACCGAACAGTGCATCATCCCCTACGCCACCCAGGAAGGTGAAATCTCCTTCTGCGCCTACAACACCGGCATAGGCTGGCGGAACATCATCGAGAAGATGCACATGACCGCCACCCTCACCAAGTGGTACGAAGAGCACGGCCGCCACGAAATCTTCGCCGGTAACAAAAAGGTGCAGATGGCCGACACCTCCCACAAACTGAAACTCAACGCCGAAGACGTCGCCCGCGGCAAGCAGCACGACCTCGACGAAGTGGGCATCGCCAAGAACGCCCGCGAAGAGAAACTGCGCGCCCGCGATGAGAAGTTGAAAGAAGCCGCCAAGAACGCCCAGATGGAGAAGCTCTACCGCGAGCACATCCTTAAGCAGCCCAAACCCGAAGGCGGTTTTGTCCCGCTCGACGCCCTCGGTGGCATCAAGCCAGCCGCTCCCCAAGCGGACAAGGAAGTGGGTTCGTTCGGCGATTAGGCCACAACGTTCACAACAGAGAGCAAAAGCCACCGCCCGCACGGTGGCTTTTGTTTTTTAACACAACTGTCACGCTCAAGTAATCATCTGTTACATTTCGCTCACTAGAATCGGATCAGATGAAGATCCCTAGTAAGCGTTTTCTCGTGCTCGCGGCTCTCTCTGCCGCGCTGATGGCGGCGCAGACGCCCGGTGCCGTCACCGTAATCAACTACAGCAACCTCGACGTGAAGGCGCCCGTCGCGCCGGGGTCGATTGCTAGCGCTTATGGCAGCTTTGGCAGCGTCACCACCACGGCGCTCAGCTCTCTCACCCCCATGCCGACCACGCTCGCCAATGTGCGCCTCACGGTCGGCGGTGTGAATGCGCCCCTCTACTTCGTCTCGGCCAATCAGATTAACTTCGTCGTCCCCGTCGGCACGGCCATCGGTAGCGCCCCGGTCGAAGTCATCAACGGCAGCACCACCGTCGCCCGCGGCAACGTCAACATTTACGACTTCTGGCCCGCCCTTGCCACCGCCGGCACCGACCCCACCCGCCCCGCCATCGCCCAGAATCAGGACTTCGGCATCAATAGCCGCACCACCCGCGCCCGCCGCGGCGAAGTAATTCAACTCTATGCCACCGGCTGCGGCCTCACCAACCCCCGCGTCACCGACGGCGCGCCCCCGGCCCAACTCTCCCGCGCGGTGGCCGACGTCAAGGTCACCATCTCCGTCCTTGAAGTCACCCCCCAGTTCGCCGGCGCTCACCCCCAGTTCCCCGGCATTTGCCAGATCAACGCCGTCATCCCCAACCAGAACTTCGTCTCCGGCCAGGTACCCGTCATCGTCACCGTCAACGGCATCGCCAGCAACGCGGTCTCCATCTGGGTCGCTGAATAACTCCTTCTTCCGCAACATAATATGCTGACCACCCTTCGAGCCGCGCTGCTCCTGCTCGCCACCCTGGGTCTCGCCTTTGGCCAACCCCCCGGCAAAGGTAACATCTCCGGCACCGTCTTCGACGCCGCTACCGGTCGCCCCGTCCCCCTCGTCAAAATCGAAGTCGACGGCGTCTCCGATGGCAAAATGACCACCGACACCGAGGGCCGCTTTACCATCACCCTCTCTCCCGGCACCTATAAGCTCCGCCTTACCAGCCCCAACCACCTCGACACCACCATCGACGACGTCACCGTCAAAGCCGGCGCCATCACCGAAGCCAGCTCCGTCCTCCAGCAGAAAGGCGCCGTCACCACCGTCGAAGTCGTCGAAAAAGTCGGGTCGGTCCAAACCACCGCGGAATCCGTCCTCGTCGAGCGCAAACTGGCGTCCACCGTCAGCGACAGCATCTCAAAGGAGGACATCAAAGCCAGCACCGCCTCCGACGCCGCCGGCGCCCTCGAAAAGGTCACCGGCATCTCGGTCGTCGACGGTGGCTTCGTCTTCGTCCGCGGTCTCGGCGAACGCTACTCCTCCACCATGCTCAACAACGCCATGGTGCCCACCACCGAACCGGAGCGCCGCGTCGTCCCGCTCGACCTCTTCCCCGCCTCCCTCATCGACAGTATCAAGGTCATCAAAACCTACAGCGCCGACCTGCCCGGTGAGTTCTCCGGCGGACTCGTGCAGATGCAGACCACCGAATTCCCCGCCCAGAAAACGATGACCGTCTCGGTCAACTACGGCTTCAACTCCCAAACCTTCCGCCAGCGCTTCGGCAGCTTCGCCGGCGGCGCCCGTGACGCCTTCGGCTTTGACGATGGCAACCGCGGCATTCCGGCTGGCATCCCGGCCGACAAGCGCCTGTTCGTCGGCAACTTCTCCGACCAGCAGTTTCAGCAGTTCGGCCGCTCCTTCAACCCCGACTACCAGATCCGCCCCGTCGCCTCCGCCCGCCCCACCCAAACCTACTCCATCTCCGGAGGCAACACCTGGGGCAAACTCGGCGTCGTCGCAGCCGTCACCTTCAATAACTCTCCGCAGCAAACCCCGGAAGATCGCCGCTTCCTCGTCAACAGCGGCGGCGGCCGGCCCCAGATCTTCTCCGACTACCAGTTCGACGTCGGCAACGAATCCGCCCGCATCGGGGCCGTGCTCAACGCTGCCTACCGCCTCAACGCCGCCAATAAAATCATCTTCCGCAACACCCTCACCCGCGATACCGACAAAGAAGCCCGCTTCATCTCCGGCCTGAACGGCGGCAACGGCCAGGATATTCTCTCCGAACGCCTCCGCTGGACCGAACGCGGCCTCATGTCCACCGGCATCGAAGGGGACCACGCCATCGCCCGCTGGAAGAACAGCGTCTTCCACTGGCAGTTCACCCTGTCCAACTCCGACCGCTCCGAACCGGACCTCCGCGAAACCATCCGCGGTCGTGAACCCGGCTCCAACCAGCCCTACGCCTTCCTCAACCTGCCCGAAAGCGGCCTCCGCTTCTTCTCCACCCTCAAGGACAAGATCTACGAACCGCAAGCCGACTGGTCCATCCCTTTCTTCAAAGGCAAGTTCAGCGGCCTGTTCAAAACCGGTTTCCGCGGCACCGTCCGCCGTCGCGACTTCGACAGCCGCCGCTTCCGCTTCTTCCCCATCCGCGCCGCCACCATCGACTTCTCGCAACCCACCAACGTGGTCCTCGGATCGAACAACATCCGCCCCGACGGCTTTGTGGTCCGCGAAATCACCCGCGGCACCGACCGCTACAACGCGCTCATGGACATCTACGGCGGCTACACCATGGTCGACCTCGCCATCGGCGCCCGTTGGCGCGTCATCTCCGGCGCCCGCATCGAAGACGCCCAGATCAACGTCACCACCCTCGACCCGCTCATCCCCGGCGGCATCCCTTCGGTCGCCAACCTCAATAACCGCGACCTGCTCCCGGCCGTCAACGTCATCTATCAGGCCACCACCAAGCAGAACATCCGCTTCGGCTACGGGCGCACGGTCAACCGGCCCGACTTCCGCGAACTCTCCCCCTTTGAGTTCACCAACGTCGTCGGCGGCTTCTCCACCGTCGGGAACCCCAACCTCCGCCGCGCTAAAATCGATAACTTCGACGTCCGCTGGGAGTGGTTCCTCGGCGGCAATCAGGTTCTCGCCGCCAGTTACTTCTTCAAGCGGTTCCAGGACCCGATCGAACAGATCTACCGTCCGACGGCCTCTGAACTCCGCCAAAGCTTCCTGAACGTTCCGAGCGCTCGCAACCAGGGCGTCGAACTCGAGTGGCGCCAAGGCCTTGGCCGGATCAGCAAATCTCTGCGCGAGTTCGGCGTCCAGGCGAACCTCACCCTGGTCGACTCCGACGTCAAAATCCCGACCGATCAGTTCGTCCAGCTGACCTCGGCCAATCGCCCGCTCGTCGGCCAATCCCGCTACATCTTCAACGTCATCGCCGAATGGCAGCGGCCCTCCTGGCGCTCCAATGGCCGATTCTACGTCAACAGCGTCTCGCGCCGGATCACCGACGTTGGCACCTTCCAACTGCCGGATATCTACCAGGAACGCAACGTCCTGCTCGACTTCGTCTACGAGTACACCATGAGCGAAACCGGTAAGTGGAAGTTACGCTTCAGCGGCGAAAACCTCAATAACAACACCTACCGGCAGACGCAGGCCGATTTTGTCGTCCGCCGCTTCCAGATTGGCCGTACCTTTACCATCGGCACCAGTTACACCTTCTTCTAACTCCAATAAAGGAATCACACCGACCCATGCGAACGATTACTCTTGCCACCGCGGCGCTGGGCCTGCTCAGCACTAACCTCATTGCCGCCGAAGGCCCCGCCTTCCGGACCGTCAGCGCCAGCCAGGCCGAGCGCGAAATCAGCGGATTCACCAGCGTCTCCTCCACCGCCGCCATGTGGGTTTGGGCCGACAAACAGGTCTACCGGCCCGGCGAACAGCTCACTGTCCGCTGGACCGTGAAGCCCAACAACGATCTCTATCCCTATACGATCGTCGCCTACCGGCAGAACAACCAGACCGGCGCCAAGTTCTACCTCCCGGCCAATAACAACACCGCCACCGACTTCTTCGGCAACACCCCGGACCAGGGCTTCCGCATCGTCCGCCTTCCGGAAGCAACCAAAGCCACGGTCGCCACCGTCACCGTGCCCGAAGAGTTCGGCATGCACACGCTGGTCGTCCAACTGCGCGACTACACCGGTACCCGGCCCGTCAAAACCGCCTACTTCAAGTTCAGCGTCGTCCGCGCCACCGTCGATCTCCCGGCGGCCATCACCGAGAACCGGACCCTTACCGCCGACAACGCCTACAGCATCCGCGGCATCGTCACCGTCCGCAACAACGCCACCCTCACCATCGAACCCGGCACCGTCATCATCGGCCAACCCGGCTCTCAGCCCCCCTCCGTCCTCCTCGTCGCCAACAACGGCAAGCTCGTCGCCGAAGGCACCCGCTCCCGCCCCATCATCATGACCTCCTCGCAGCCCATCGGCCGCCGCCAGCGCGGCGACTGGGGCGGACTCGTCATGCTCGGCCAGGCTCCCATCAACGACCCCGCCGGCTTCCTCACCATCGAAGGTCTCCCCGAACTCCCCGAAACTCGCTACGGCGGCACCAATGCCGACCACAGCTGCGGCAGCCTCCGCTACGTCCGCGTCGAGTTCGCCGGCGCCCTCCTCCGCCCCAACGAAGAAACGAACTCCATCACCTGGGGCGGCTGCGGTAAAGGCACCAAGGGCGAGTACCTCCAGGCCCACTACGGCCTCGACGACGCCTTTGAATGGTTCGGCGGCACCAACGACGCCAAGTATCTGGTCGGTACCTACACCGCTGACGATTTCATCGACGGCCAGATTGGCTGGAGCGGCCGCCTCCAACACGGCGTCATGGTCGCCAACGACGACCTCTCCAACCGCGGCATCGAGATGGACAATTACGAACGGAACTTCGCCGCCCGCCCCCTCGGGAATCCCACCATGTTCAACCTGACCTTCGTCGGCGGCGGCGCTCGTGGCTTTGACGAGGCCGACTCCCCCTGCCTCTACTTCCGGCGCGGCGCCGGCGGCTCCTACAACAACATGCTCTGCCACAACTGGATCACCCGCACCTTCGGCGGCGCCAACATCGCCGACAGCATCCAGCCCAACATCGCCGCCGGCAACTTCCGCGTCAACGGCATCCTTAGCTGGAATAATGGCTTCAACACCACCCCGGCCGCCCCCGCTACCCTCGAAGGTCAGGTCGTCGCCGACTTCCGCGCGCTCCTCACCAACCCGCTCGCGCAGTTCCTCATCGGAGACACCCTCCTCCGCCGCCCGCTCGAACGCTCCGACCCCGACTTCCGCCCCCTCACCGGCTCCCCCGTCTTCCGCGCCAACTGGGTCCAGCCGCCCGACGACGGCTTCTTCGACCAGTGGGCCACCTGGATCGGCGCCTTCGGCGACACCGACTGGACCGAAGAGTGGGCCAGCTTCGCCCAGGAACAGGATCTCCAACCCTAGTTCAGGATTGGAGTTTTAGCCAAACTCTACGCCCGCGGCTCCGGCCGCGGGCTTTTTTTGATCTATCATCAAAGTGCATGCGGACCCTCCTCCTGCTCGCCCTCGCGCTCCCCCTCTGCGCTCAAAACAAGAAAATCCTCATCATCGGCGACTCCATCTCCATCGGCTACACCCCCTTCGTCGCCCAAGCCCTCGCCGGCAAAGCCACCGTCGTCCATAACGAAGGCAACGCCGCCCACACCGGCAACGGCCTCGCCAAAATTGACCAGTGGCTCGGCGACGGCCAGTGGGATATCATCCACTTCAACTTCGGCCTCCACGACCTGAAAATCATGGATGGCGCCGCCCGCCAGGTCCCCCTCGCCGACTACGAACGCAACCTCCGCGCCATCGTCCAACGGCTCCAAAAAACGAAAGCCCGCCTCATCTGGGCCTCCACCACCCCCGTCCCCCTCGGCAAAGTCAATCCCCCCCGCGACCCGGCCGACGTCCCCCACTACAACGCCGCCGCCGCCCGCATCATGCAAGCCGAAAACATCCAGATCAACGATCTGTTCCGCGCCGACCACTCCGGCCAGCTTCCCGAAAACGTCCACTACTCCCCCGCCGGATACCAGACCCTCGCCCGGCAGGTCGTACAGGTACTCCTCCCATGAACTCCCGTCTCGTCCTCGGCACCATGACCTTCGGCTCCCAACTCGATGAAGCCGACTCCCTTCGCCTCATCGACGCCGCCCTCGACTACGGCATCTCCTTCCTCGACACCGCCAATGTCTACAACAACGGCCGCAGCGAAGAGATCGTCGCTAAAGCGCTCCACGGACGCCGCGGCCGCATCCGCCTCGCCACCAAGGTTCGCGGCAAAATGGGCGACGGCCCGGAGGACATCGGCCTCTCCGCCGCCGCTATCAACAAGCAGATCGACGCCTCCCTCCGCCGTCTCGCCACCGACTACGTCGACGTCTATTACCTCCACATGCCCGACCCGGCCACCCCCATCGAAGAGACCCTCGAAGCCATGGCCCGCCTGGTCGACGCGGGCAAGGTGCGCCAACTCGCCTGCTCCAACTACGCCGCCTGGCAGGTCACCGAAATGCAATCCCTCTGCCGCCATCCCATGAAGATCTCCCAGCCCATGTACAACCTGCTCGCCCGCGGCATCGAACCCGAATACCTGCCCATGTGCGCCCGCTACGGCGTCGAAACCTACATCTACAACCCGCTCGCCGGCGGCCTCCTCACCGGCAAACAGGCCGCCGCCGCTCCCCTGCCCGGCACCCGCTTCGATGGCAATCAGATGTACCTCGACCGCTACTGGCACCCCGCCCAGTTCGCCGCCGTCGACGAGTTGAAGCAGATCGCCGCCGCCGCCGGCCGCAGCATGATCAGCCTCAGCCTCTCCTGGCTCCTCCACCATACCCCCATCACCGGCATCATCCTCGGCGCCAGCCGCCAAAGTCAGCTCGATGCCAACGTCGCCGCCGCCAACGAAGGCCCCCTCACGCCCGATACCCTCGCCGCCATCGACCGCGTCTGGGCCCAACTCCGCGGCATCACGCCCCAGTACAATCGCTAATCCATGCTCCTCCGCTCCGTTCTCCTCCTCCTGACCCTGGCCCCCACCCTCGCCGCCCAGGTCGTCATCAGCCAGATCTACGGCGGCGGCGGCAACACCGGCGCTACCCTCCGCCACGATTTCATTGAACTCTTTAACCGCGGCGCCCAGCCCCAACCCCTCACCGGCTGGGCCGTCCAGTACGCCGGCGCCACCGCCACCACCTACCAGTCCACCCCCCTCTCCGGCACCCTCGAACCCGGCCGCTACTACCTCATCCAGCAGGCCGCCGGCGCCGGCGGCACCCAAAACCTCCCGGAACCCGACGCCACCGGCACGCTCGCTCTCTCCGCCACCGCCGGCAAAGTTGTCCTCCGCAACGCCGCCGGCGAAGTCGTCGACCGCGTCGGCTACGGCGCCGCTGCCACCGAATTTGAAACCGCCCCCACCCGCGATCTCTCCAACACCACCGCCGCCCTCCGCGCCCGCGCCGGATGCCAGGACACCAACAATAACAGCGCCGACTTCACCATCGCCGCCCCCGCCCCCCGCCACCGCACCACCCCGCCCGTCAACTGCGCCGCCCCGCCCGAAACCCTCCGCCTCTCCATCTCCGAAATCCAGGGCCCCGGCGCCGAAAGCCCCTTCGCCGGCCGCCGCGCCCTCACCTCCGGCATCGTCACCTTCCGCCGCTCCAACGGCTTCTATCTCCAGTCCCCCCAGCCCGACCCCTACGCCTCCTCCGGCATCCTCGTCTTTACCCAAGTTACTCCACCCGCCGCCGCCCAGCCCGGCGCGCTGCTCGAAGTCGAAGGCGACATCGTCGAGTTCCGCCCCGCCGCCGACCCCGCCAGCCCCCCGCTCACCGAACTCATCAACCCCGCCGTCACCCTCCGCGCCCAGGGCCAATCGCTCCCCGCGCCGGTAACCCTCGAACCCGATACCGATCTCGAACGTTACGAAGGTATGCTCGTCCGCGCCGGCCTCCACGTCGTCGCCCCCCTCAACGGCTCCGTCGCCTGGGCCACCCTCGACGCCCCCCGCCCCTTCCGCCGCTCCGACCAATCCCCCTGGCCCAACCTCCTCCGCCTCATCACCACCACCGCCCTCCCCGCCGGCGTCGCTCTCCCCAACGTCAACGGCCCCCTCGACTACGGCTCCCGCGCCTACACCGTCTACGCCAACCCCATCGCCGCCCCCGCTCCCCTTCCCGATCCGTCCCCCGCCCCCGCCCGCGCCGAGTACGAATTCACCATCGCCACCCTCAACCTCCAGCGCTTCTTCAACGAACCCGCCCTCACCGCCCGCCTCCCCCGCCTCCGCCAGTACGTCCAACGCCAACTCGGCCTGCCCGACGTGATCGTCATCCAGGAGGTCGACAACCTCGCCACCCTCGAACGCGCCGCCGACTCCCTCGGCGCCGACTACATGGCCTTCACCTCCCCCTCCAACGACCCCAGCGGCATCACCTCCGGCTTCCTCGCCCGCGCCTCCCGCGTCGCCGTCGACGCCGTCGCGCAACTCGCCAAAGACGAAGAGTTCGCCCCCGGCCAGGTCACCCACGACCGCCCGCCCATCCTCCTCCGCGCCCGCATCGCCGGCCAGCCCCTCGCCGTCCTCGGCGTTCACATGCGCTCCCGCCTCAACCTCGAAGACCCGCGCGTCCAGGCCAAACGCGCCGCGCAGTTCGCCTCCGTCGCCGCCGAACTCCGCCAGCTCCCCGCCAACCTCCCCATCGTCGTCGCCGGCGACTGGAACTCCTTCTCGAGCGAAATCAACTTCCCCGGCTTCACCAACCTCACCACCACCCTCCCCGCCGCCGACCACTACTCCTACGTCTTCGACGGCCAAACCCAAACCCTCGATCACATCCTGCTCAACCAGCCCACCCTCCTCAGCCGCGTCTACTTCGCCCGCGGCAACGCCGACTCCCCGGCCGCCACCCGCCTATCCGACCACGATGGCGTCGTCGCCTACCTCCTCTCCCGCCCCGTTCCCTTCACCGCAGCCGGCCTCGTCAACAGCGCCAGCTTCCTCTCCGGCCCCCTCGCACCCTCCACCCTCATCACCCTCTTCGCCCGCCAGGATCTGCCGCCCAACGCCCGCCTCCGCCTCGGCGACGCGCGCCTCGAGCCGCTCTTCACCAGCCCCCGCCAGCTCGTCGCCCTCACCCCTTCCACCCTCCCCGCCGGCTCCGTCACGGTCGCCGTCGAAGCCGATGGCGCCATTCTCCACAGCGTCGAAATGCCCACCGGCCCCATTACCCCCGCGCTCCCGCTGCTCCCGCCAACTCCGGATCAGACCAGCTACCGCCTCCGCGCCGGCGCCGTCGCCGAACTCCTGCTCAATGGCGCCGGCGGCGCCGCCCCCGTCTCCGCCCGCCTCTGCGGCCTGCCGGCTGAAGTCCGCGCCGCTCAGCCCCGCGGTAACCTGCTCAGCGTCGAACTCACCGTCCCCGCCGCCTGTCCCCCCGGACGCCAGCGCATCGAAATCTCCGTCGGCAGCCGCACCACCCAGGCCGACCTGTTCACCGAAATCGCGCCGCCTCTACAATAGGTACATGCGTACCCTCCTCCTCCTGCTCGCCCCCTGGGCCTTGGCGCAAGCCGAATTCCTCCAGGTGTCCCTCGAAGTCGAACGCATGGACTGCGCCACTTGCGTCAAAAGCATGGAGATCGGACTCCGCAAAATTCGCGGCGTCGAAAAGGTCGCCGTCGACCCCGCCTATGGCGTCGACTTCACCCTCGCCCCCGGCAACCGCGTCTCGCTCGAACAACTGCGCGACGCCATCAAAGGCATCGGCTTCCGGCCCGGCGATGCCAAAGTGGTCGTCCGCGGCACCCCCGTCACCGGCGATGGCCGCTGGCGCTTTTCGGTCGAAGGCTCCGGCCAGGTCTACAACCTCTCCAGCCGCCGCGACGACCTTCTCCTTAGCCTCCAGGACAAGTCCACCCCAATCCGCAAGGTCCGCGCCATCTCCCCTGTCCCCCCGGATCCCCAAACCACGCCCCTGCTCGACGTCACGGAAATTCTTCCATGATACGCCTCGCCCTGGCGATCCTCCTGCTCCTGCGCCCCGCCTCGGCGCAATCCGATCTGTTCGCCGAAATCGACCCGGCCATGAAGGAGCTCGCCGCCGTCACCGGCCTCCCCATGAAGTCGCGCGTCGAGCGCTCCTTCATCAGCAAAGCCAACCTGCGGAAGTTCCTTGAAACTCGCATTCAGGAAACCGTGAGCGACGAAGAGCTGCGCGTCGAAACCCTCACCCTCCGCCTGTTCGGCTTCATCCCGGCCGACTACGACCTCAAGGGCTCCACCGTCTCGCTGCTCACCGAACAAGCCGCGGCCTTCTATGACTACCGCAAGAAGAAGATGTTTATCCTCGAAAGCGCGCCCGAATCGACGCAGCGCTTCGTGCTGACTCACGAACTCGCCCACGCCCTCGCCGACCAGCACTTCAACCTCGGCCGCTTCATCCGCAAAGGCTCCACCGACGACGCCGCCACCGCCCGCCTCGCCGTCATGGAGGGTCAGGCGCAGTGGCTCATGTACGAGGTGATGGGCGCCAAAACCGGCCAAAGCCTCCGCAAAGATCCCGGCCTCGTCCGTATGATGGCCAACATGGGCGAATCCGGCCTGTCGCAGTACCCCGAACTCACGAGCGCCCCGGTCTACATCCGCGAAAGCCTCCTGTTTCCCTACTCCCGCGGCTTTCTGTTCAACGCCCGGGTGATTGAAAAACTCGGCAACGACGGCTTCCGCGAAGTCTTTTCTCGCCCCCCGGCCACCACGCAGCACATCCTCCACCCCGACCGCTACTTCGCCCGCGCCGAAGCCGTTCCGGTCGATCTCGAACCCGCCCCCAAAGGCCACAAAGTGCTCATCGAAGGCACCCTCGGCGAATTCGACTGCCTCGTCATGTTCAAGCAGTTCGGCGACGCCGATTCCGCCGCGGCGCGGGCCGAACGTTGGCGCGGCGGCCGCTTCCGCGTCCTCGAACATCGCAAAACGAAAGAACCCCTCCTGCAGTACACCCTCGCCTGGGAAAATACCGAGGCCGCGGCCGATTTCGCCGCCCTCCAGAGCCGGCGCAAAGGATCCCGGACCCGCATCGAACAGCACGGCGATCGGGTCATCGTCTCCGATCGGATGCGCTAAGATTATTTTTATGAGATCTTCCCTGTTGATGCTTGTACTTGCTACAGTGCTTACGGCCGCCGACCCGCGCCCGGCACCGGAACTCGTCATCAAAGCGGCGAACGGCCAGGAGCAGTTGCTGAGCAAGTTTCGCGGCAAGGTGGTGGCTCTCGAGTTCCTGCTGACCACCTGTCCGCACTGCCAGAAGGCATCGCAGACCATGCAGAAGTTGTATAAGGAACTGGGCCCCCAGGGCTTCCAGCCGGTCGGTGTCGCCATTAACGACATGGCGAACATGCTGATCAACGACTACACCAAGCAGTTCAATCTCACTTATCCCATCGGGTACGCCAACCGCGATGTCGCCACCCAATTCCTGCAGCACCCCATCATGATGAGCATGCTGATGCCGCAGGTGGTCATCATTGATCGAAAGGGTGTCATCCGCCATCAGTTCCCCGGTGGCGACAAGTTCTTCGAAAACGAAGAGAAGAATATGCGCGACGTCGTGCTCCCGCTACTCAAAGCCGGCGCGGCCACCCCGGCCCCCACCGCCCCGAAAAAACCGGCCGCCGCCGCCGGCGCCGCGAAATCGGCCAAATAACCGCACCTCACGAACTCGTGTGATCATGCACGATCTTCCAGCCTTGCTTCGTTTTGCGCAAAACCAGCGTGAACTGGCCCGTCGCATCGCCGCCGCCCGCCGCCGATCGCGTCAGGAAAAACTTACCCAGCACCAACGCATGGTCAGCGCCTAACGGACGCGATTCGAGAATCTCGAACCGAAGCTTCCCCATCGCCTCCCGGCTCGCATAGCTCTTCTTGTAGCGCGCCAGAACGTCGGCATATCCCCGGTTAAGCGACTTGCCGAAAAACGTAATCTGCGGCGAATTCTCGTAGGTCGAAGCAAACGCTTCCAGATCGCCGCGATTCCACGCGGCCGCCTGCTCCGTCAGCACACCCCGAATCGCGGCATCCTGTGCCGCCAAAGGCAGCGTAAAAAGTAGGGCCAATACCAGACGCATCGTAAGACCAATTATACTTGCAGGTTCAGGATGTCGATTCTATCCCCCACATCGCCAGCCGAACTGGCCGCCCTCCTCCGGCAGGCCAGCGAACGCCGGCAAACCGTCGAATGCGGCGGCAGCTTCTCGAAATCCCTCTGGGGAGGACCGGTGCATCCGTCCGCGCTGCGCCTGTCCACGGCGAAGCTCAACACGGTGCTCCAGTACGAGCCGCGCGACCTCACCATCTCCGTCGGCGCCGGCATGCCCTACGCCGCGCTCACCCGCCTGCTCGCCGGCAACCGCCAGATGATTCCCCTCGACCCGCCCTACGCCTCGAAAGCCACCGTCGGCGGCGTCATCGCCACCAACCTCAGCGGCCCCCGCCGCCGCCTGTTCGGCACCGCGCGCGACCTCGTCATCGGCCTCGAGTTCGCCACCATGGACGGCAAACTCGTGCAGAGCGGCGGCATGGTGGTCAAGAATGTCGCCGGCCTCGATATGGGCAAACTGCTCATCGGCAGCTACGGTACGCTCGGCGTTCTCGCGTCGATCAATTTCAAGCTCATCCCCTCGCCCGCTGAAAAGCTCACCTTCGTGCGCAGCTTCGCCACCGCCGCCGAAGCCGTCACCGAACGCAACCGCCTGCTCACCAGCGTCCTCCAACCCGCCGGCATCGACCTGCTCAATCCGGCCGCCAGCCAGATTCTGGGCCACCAGGGCTTCCTCCTCGTCCTCCCCGTCGGCGGCAGCACCCAGGTCCTCGACCGCTACCGGCGCGAGTTGTCGCAGTATCACGTCGCGCCCAACGACATGCTGCTCGGTCGCCTCGCCGAGTTCCCGGCCACCTTCCTCGCCCAGCACCCCAAGGGCGCCATCGCGCGCCTCAGCACCCGCCTGCAGGGTCTACAGCCGTTGCTTGAAACCGAGCAACGTCCGCTCGTCATCCGCGCCGCCAACGGCGTTGCCTATCTCCACCTCGAAAACGCTCGCCAACCCTTCTCCGGCGTCCTCGAAGCCGGCGATGACCGCGCCGCCGTCGTCCAGTGGCCCGCGCCGGGCGGCGACCTCGGCGTAATGGAAAAAATCAAGAACATGATGGATCCGCAGCAACTGCTGAACAAGGGGCGTCTCTATGGCCGCATCTGACCTGAATAACGCCGAAGCACCGCTTCAGAAAGATCTCGACAAGTGCGTCCACTGCGGGCTATGCCTCAACGCCTGCCCCACCTACCGCGAACTCGGCGTCGAAATGGACTCCCCCCGCGGCCGCATCTATCAGATGGTGCAGATCACCACCGGCCAGGCTCCCATGAACGACGCCTACGTCGAGCACATGGACCTCTGCCTTGCCTGCCGTGGCTGCGAAACCGCCTGCCCAAGCGGTGTTCAGTACGGCAAGCTGATCGAAGCCGCCCGCGCGCACATCGAAGAAAACCGCCCCCGCCCGCTCCCGGTCCGCCTGCTCCGCTGGTTCCTGTTCGGCCAGCTCCTCCAGACGCGCTGGATGCTCGGCGTCGCCGGTGCCGGCCTCTATCTCTACCAGGCCTCCGGGCTGCAGAAGTTCGTGCGTTCGAGCGGCATCCTCAAACTGTTCGGCAAACTCGCCGACATCGAACTGCTCTCGCCCAACGCCGAAATCCCCTTCTTCTTCAGCCAGATCGGCAAGGTCTTTCCCGCCGAAGGCCCGCGCCGGTTCAAGGTCGCCTTCCTCGCCGGCTGCATTCAGAACGTCTCCTTCGCCCGGCTCAACGAAGCCACCGTCCGCGTCCTCCAGAAAAACGGCTGCGAGGTCCACATCCCGGAAGATCAGGGCTGCTGCGGCGCCCTGCACGTCCACTCCGGCCGCAAAGACGACGGCCGCAAACTCGCCCGCAACAACATCGACGCCCTCCTCGGCGGCGGCTTCGACGCCATCATCAGCAACACCGGCGGCTGCGGCTCCACCCTCAAGGAGTACCACGAACTGCTCGAAAACGACGCAGCCTACCACGACCGCGCTCACGAGTTCGTCCGGAAGATGAAGGACGTCAACGAGTTCCTCGGCGCCATCGAACTCAATCCCAACCTCGGCCCCGTCCCGCTCACCGTGACCTATCAGGACTCCTGCCACCTCGCCCACGGCCAGAAGGTGCGCGTCGGCCCCCGCAAGATCCTCGCCGCCATCCCCGCCCTGCGCTTCAAAGAGATGCCCATGAGCGACCTCTGCTGCGGCAGCGCCGGCATCTACAACGTCGTGCAGTCCGAGATGGCCAGCCAACTGCTCAAAAACAAAATGGGCTATGTGAATGGCACCGGAGCTGAGGTGATTGTCGCCTCCAATCCCGGCTGCATGCTGCAACTCGACGCCGGAGCCCGCCTCCACGGCACCGGACAGCGCGTTATGCACGTCGTACAGGTACTCGACGAAGCCTACAAAAATTATTCTGCTTGACACAAAGCACTTTGCATAGCAAAGTGTATTCATGTCTCTCTCCCCGAGCGCCCTCTGGCGCCTCCACTTCTCCCGTCGCTGGTCCCTGGATCTGACCCTTCCCGCAGACCCGGCGTGGCCGCTCTCCGAACGCCGTCTCCTGGCCAACTCCCTGCGCCAGTTCCAGTTGGGCGAAGGCTCCGACGGCTGCAACCTCCTGCGCTTCGCCCGTACCTTCGCCCTCCGCATCGGCGACGAGGATCTGCCCGAAGCCGTGGCCGGCCTCATCGCCGAAGAGCAGCGCCACTCGCGCTGGCTCGGCCACGTCCTCCGCTCCCACGGCGAGCCGCTCCTGGGCCGCCACTGGGTCGACGGCGCCTTCCGTTTCCTGCGCCGCACCATGGGCTTTGGCCTCGAAGTAGCCGTACTCGTCTCGGCCGAGGTCGTGGCCGTCCCCTACTACTCGGCGGTCGCGCGAGCCACCACGCTGCCCTCGCTGCGGGCCATCTGCGCCCGGATCCTCGAAGATGAAGCCTTCCACCTACAGTTCCAGGCGCATAACCTGAGTCTCGTCATCCGCGATCACTTCGGCCTGCGCCACGCCCTCCACCGGGCGCTGCAGCTGATCATCAACCTGGTCGTCTGGCAGCACCACGGTCGCGTACTGCGGGCGGGCGGCTACTCGTTGGCTTCGTTTTGTCAGGAATGCGATGCGCTGCTGCTGGGGGTGCAGCGTAAGAGTTATGCTAGTAGGCTTCCATGTCAATTCGATTCCGCCTCAGCGTCATGATGTTGTTGGAGTATATGGTTTGGGGAGCCTGGTATCCGGACTTCTCCGCCTATCTGGGCTCCGTTTTGAAGTTCACCGACGGGCAGGTGGGAGCGATCTACGCCCTCCTGCCCATCGGCTGCATGGTGGCGCCCTTCTTCGCCGGCCAGCTTGCCGACCGCTACTTCTCAACCGAAAAACTCCTGGCCGTACTGCATCTGCTCGGCGCGGTTCCGCTCTATGTCGTCGCCTCAGCCACTAACTACGACGGGGTTTGGATTTGGATGCTGCTCTGGTCGCTGCTCTATGGCCCCACGCTGGCGCTGACCAACTCCATCTGCTTCCACCATATGCCCGAGGCCGAAGGCGAGTTCGGCCTGGTGCGGGTGTGGGGCACCATCGGCTGGATCGTCGTGGGTCTCCTCCTGGGAGTCGGCCTCCGCGAAGGGGCGCCGCTCCTGCTGGGGCAGTTCCACGGGTTTGACGGCATGTGGCTTGGCGCGGGACTCTCCGTGCTGCTGGGGCTCTTCTGCCTCCTCCTGCCCCCCACCCCGCCCGCCCGCAAGAGCGGTTCGCCCTGGGCCTTTCTCTCCGCCCTCAAGATGCTCAGGGACCCCGAGTTCGCCGTCTTCCTCGGCATCGCTTTCGTCGTGGCGACCGAGTTGATGTTCTACTTCGTGCTCACCGGCCCGTTCCTCTACGCCGTGGGCATCGCGCCGGGCTCCGCGCCGGCCTGGATGGCGCTGGCGCAGGCGGCCGAGATCCTCACGATGATCGGCCTGCCGTGGATGCTCAAGCGCTGGGGCATCCGCGGAACGATGATGGTGGGCATTCTCGCCTGGCCCATCCGCTACGGCATCTTTGCGTTGGGCGGGCCGCTGTGGCTGATTCTCGCCTCGCTGACGCTGCACGGCCTCTGCTATGTCTGCTTCTTCACGGCCTCTTATATCTACGTAGACCAGGCCGCGGAACCCGAAAACCGGGCCTCCGCGCAGGGTCTGATCACATTCGTCCTGTTAGGCGCCGGCATGGTGGTCGGCAGCTGGTTTGCGGGCTACATCAGCGACCTGTTCACGGTCATCGACGCCGCCGGCGCCCGGACGGTCGACTACTCGCGCATCTTCCTGGTCCCGCTGGGCCTGACCGTCCTGTGCGCGCTGCTGTTTGTCACCTTCTTCCGGCCGCGGGCCAAGGCATAACCCGCGACCCCGGCACAAACCACCACTCCGCCACCCAGGCCATACCCCGGTCCCCCGCCGGCTCCCATCCAACAGCCCGGCGACTCCCCCGCGCTGGCCGCCTCCCAATAGGCGCGGCGCGGGGCAGTACAACTCCGTCAGACAGAACCGAGCAGCGCCTTCAAATCCGTCACCCCGGCGTTCACTGCATTCCGGTACACGGCCAAGTCCACGCTCCAGCTCAGGATCCGGAAACCAATGCCGTGCCACTGCTTTGCCTGCTCCGCATTGCCCGGCTGGATCGCCGCCACCTTGCCGTGCCGCGCCGCGGCGGCGACCACCGCCGCCAGAGCGGCCAGGAAGTCCGGATGCTGGAACTCCCCCGGAATACCCATGGCGCTCGACAGGTCGTAGTGGCCGACCCAGAGCACGTCCACGCCCGGCGTCGCCGCAATCGCGTCCAGGTTGGCGAGGCCCGAGGGCGACTCAATCATCGTAATCACCGTCGTGTTCTCATTGGCGCGGGCAAAGTAGCCGACCGGGTCCGGCACCAGATAGTCCGAATGCGCCGTGCCGAGAGCGATGCCGCGCTTACCCATGGGGGCGTACTTACAGGCATCGACAATCGCCTTGGCCTGCTCAGCGTTCTCGACGTTCGCTACCATGATGCCGAGTGCGCCGGCGTCGAGGGTGCGCGCGCAGAAGTGATAAAGATTCTGCGGAATGCGCACGAGCGGCGCGATGTCGGTGGCTTTGAACCACGCGCAGAGGTCGGCGACGTGACTCGTGTCAAAGCCGGTGTGTTCCATGTCGATCATGACGAAGTCGACCGGCGTCGAGGCCAGAATCTTCGCGACACCGCGGGTGCCGAACTCCATGATCATCGTGCCGACGGCGGAGCCGCGGGCGGCGAGGGCTTGCTGCAAACGATTGGGTTTCATAGGTATCTGTGCAATTTGTTCTGAAAGCCGGGCCGGCTCAACACCGCCCGGTTGACGACACCGCCCGGCGCCTGACCGCGCGCGACGGCAAGAATGTTGTCACACGCCTCAAGGCCGTTGTCGCGGGCGATCTCCTCGGTCCAGGGCAAACCGTGGGGAGTGACAATCACGTTGTCCATCGCCAAGAGCGGGTGATCGGGCCGGGGCGGCTCCTGCTCGAAGACGTCGATGCCGGCGCCGGCGATCCAGCCCTCCGCGAGCGCCCGGATGAGCGCGGTCTCATCGACAATCGGGCCGCGGGCGGTGTTGATGAAGTGGGCTGTGGGCTTCATCAGGCGGAAAAGGCGTTCGTTGACCAGGCCGCGGGTCGATTCGTTAAGCAGGGTATTGACGCAGACAAAGTCGCTCTCGCGGCAGACGGCGTCGAGATCCACCATCTCGACGCCCTCAACCGCCTCGACGTAGGGATCGTGGGCCAGCAGGCGGGAGAAGCCAAACGGCTGCGCGAGGCGGAACAGTTCCCGGCCGATGTTGCCGCAGCCGATCGAGCCGAGCACCTGGCCGCGGAGGTTGCGGCCAAGCCGCGGCAGGTCACCGCGCCATTTGCCCTGCCGCGTGAGGCGGTCCTGGATGAGCAGGTTCTTGGCGAGCGCGAGCACGAGAGTGAGTATGGCCTCGGCGACCGGGGTGCGGACGGCATTGGGCGTAATCGCCAGCACGACATCGGCGGCCGTGAGCGCTTCCGTGTCGATCCGGTCGTAGCCGACGCCCCAGCGGGCGACGATGGCCAGGCGGTCCACGCCGCGAAGGCTGGCGGCGTCGATCTTCGTCGACAGCGCAAAAACAGCGTCGTAGCGATTCAGAACCTCCGGCGTGGCGTGGTTGCCGGGCATCTCCGGCATGGCTTCCCACTCCAGATTCGGCACGGCGAACTTGGCTTCCACGACCTGCTCGAAACGCCCCTTGGCGTCGATATAGAAGTCCGGGGTGACCCCGACTCGGAACGGCTGCATCCTGAGAAGCATACAATATTCGGGTGACTCGCCGGATTTTTAATGCCGCGCTGGCTGCCGCAGCGCTCACTGCCGCCCCCGCCAGGCCGAACGTTGTGATTGTGCTTTGTGATGACCTGGGCTACGGCGACGTAGGCGCGTTCTTCCCGGCGGCGAAGGTGGCAACGCCGCGGCTGGACCGCCTGGCGCGCGAGGGCATGCGCTTTCTCGATGCGCATTCCCCGTCCGGCGTCTGCACCCCGACGCGCTATGGCCTGTTAACGGGCCGCTACTGCTGGCGCACGAAGCTGACGCAGGGCGTGCTGAACGGCTACTCGCCGGCGCTGATCGAGCCGGGCCGCCAGACTCTGGCGGCGCTGCTGCTCGCGCAGGGCTACCGCACGGGCGGCTTCGGCAAGTGGCATCTCGGTTTGGGCAACGAAGCGAAGGTCGACTACGCCCGCCCCTACGCGCCGGGGCCGCTGCAATACGGCTTCGGCGAGTACTTTGGCATTCCCGCCTCGCTCGACATGCCGCCGTACGTCTATCTCGAAAACGACCGGGCCGTGGAGCCGCCCACGGCGTCCATCGCCGATAACGGGGAAGTGAAGCGCGGCCCCTTCTGGCGTGGCGGACCGCGCGCGCCGGGCTTCGCCATGGAAGAGGTGCTGCCCAAGATCACCGAGCGGGCCGAGCGGTTTCTGCGGGGCGCGGTAAAGTCGACCAAGCCGTTTTTTGCCTACATTCCCCTGCCGGCCCCGCATACGCCATGGGTGCCGTCGAAACCGTTTCAGGGTAAATCACCGGCGGGACCGTACGGGGACTTTGTCGGCGAGGTGGACGCCGCCATCGGACGGATTGCCGATGCCGTGGCAGGCACCAATACGCTGCTGATCGTGACGAGCGACAACGGAGCGCCGTGGGAGGAGCGCGATGCGCGGGAGGCGGCCGGCCATCGCGCCAACGCCACGTGGCGGGGCCAGAAGTCCGATATTCAGGAAGGCGGCCACCGCGTGCCGTTCCTGGCGCATTGGCCGGGCCGCATTGCGCCCAACAGCATATCGACCCAACTGGTATGCCTGACGGACCTGTATGCGACGGTGGCGGAACTCGCCGGCGTGAGGCTCGCCGCGGACATGGCCGAGGACAGCATCTCGTTCGCTCCGGCGCTCCGCGCAGAGCTGTCTCCGCGGATGCGGACGGCGGTGGTGCACCATGCCGGCAACGGGATGTTCGCCATCCGCGACCGCGAGTGGAAGCTGGTGCTGGGCCGGGGCTCGGGCGGATTCACCGCGCCGGTAAAAGTGGAGCCGGGAGCGGGCGAGGCGGACGGCGAGCTGTACCACGTGCTCTCGGACCCACGGGAGGAGCATGACCTCTATGCCGCCCAGCCGGCGGTGGTCGCGCGGCTGAAAGATCAACTGGCGACCTGGCGACGGCAGGGGCGGAGCCGGTAGCTTAGAGGCTTAACTCCAGATAGAGGGCGCCGGGCACCGGGTTGAGGGTGTACGGCTCAATCTCCCGAAAACCCATGGCGCGGTAGATCGCGACAGCCGCGGCCATCGAGGCGAGCGTGTCGAGCCGCAGCGCTCGGTCGCCGGACTCTCGCGCGGCCGCGACCACGGTCTCCGCGAGCCCCTTACCCAAGCCCCGGCCTTGAAACCGCGGACGCACGTACAGGCGTTTCATCTCTCCGATCCCCTCCGCCCACGGGCGCAGCGCGACAATGCCGGCCAATTCCCCGCCGGCTTCCGCCAACCAGATGCCGGTGTATTTGCCCGGCAGGGTGGCAAGCTCCTGCTCAAAGTTCTGGAAGCAGAGGTCGATGCCGAGGTGCTGCTGATATTCGCGGAAGAGGAGGCGAACCGTCTCCATCTCAGACGGCCGCGCAATGCGGATCACTTCTGGTAGGCCGGACCATACAGGGCGCGGCCGGGGCGGCTGGCGAGCATCTTCGCTGCTTCCAGCACCGGGACGCCGTTGACGAGGACGTGAACGAAGCCTTCGGCGTATTGATGGGGGTTGACGAAGTCGGCTTTGTCGATGACGCGGGCGGGGTCGAAGACGGCGATATCGGCCTTCATGCCGGGGCGCAGCAGACCGCGATCCATGATGCGGAAGCGGGCGGCGGGGAGGCTGGTCATGCGGCGAACGGCCTCTTCGAGACCGATCACGCCGCGTTCCCGAACATAGCGACCGAGCACACGGGCGAACGTGCCGTAGCTGCGCGGATGGGGTACGTCGACACCAAAGAACGGGATGCCGCCGTCGCTGGCGACCATCGTGTACGGATAGCGAAGGATGCGTTCGACGTCCTCTTCGGCGATGGCGTGGTAGACGCAGGAGCAGCCGCCCTTTTCCTGAAGCTCAATGGCCGTTTCGGCGGCGTTGGCGAAGTTGACTTCCCTGCCCCGGGCGCGGGTGATGTCGGCGAGGGTCTTGCCGGCGAGGGAGCGGTCGGCGGCGCAACTGGCCATGACGACGTTTTTGGGGTCGCCGGCGCCGCGGTCGGTTTCGATGGCGGTGGCGATTTCGGTGCGCATGCGGGCGCGTTGGCCGGGCGCGGCGGCGCGTTCGAGGAAGGCTTTCTGCCCGGACTCGAGCGCCCATTTGGGGAAAAGGGCGGCCAGACCCGTCGAGGAGGCGGTGTAAGGGTACTGATCGATGGTCACGTCGATGCCGCGGGAGCGGGCTTCGTCCGCGAGGCGAAGGGTCTCTTTGCTGAGGCCCCAGTTGGCGCGGCCGATGACTTTGTGGTGGGTGATCTGAACGGGGATGGCGGCGAGTTCCCCGATGCGGATGGTCTCCTTGACGGCGTCCACAATGGCGGCGGCTTCGCTGCGCATGTGGGAGGTGTAGACGCCGCCCATGGCGCCGGCCACCTTGGCAAGGGCGGCGACCTCCTCGGTCGGGGTGAAGGCGCCGGGGAGGTAGAAGAGGCCCGTGGAGAGGCCGAAGGCGCCGTCCAGCATCGCCTGGCGGACCATCCCTTCCATGCGGGTGATCTCTTCGGGGGTGGCCTTGCGGTCCTTCAGCCCGATGACCCGTTCGCGGACGGTGCCCTGGCCGAGCAGAAGGCCGAAGTTGGTGGTGGCGGGCACCTTCGAGAAGCGGTCAAGGAAGGCCTTGATGGGGTAGGGAGAGCTGCCGTCGGGTCCTTCGATAATCGTGGTGACGCCCTGGCGGATCTGATTTTCGGCCGAGGGGACGTCGAAGACGCCGCGGCGGCCGTGGGAGTGGGTGTCGATGAAGCCGGGGGCCACGGTGAGACCCTGGGCGGATAGGGTCTTTTTACCCACCTTCCGGGTGGCAGGACCCACATAGACCACGGTATCCCCGACAATGCCAACATCGCCGAAGAACCACGGATTCCCGGCGCCGTCCACAATACGACCACCGGTAATCAGCAGGTCGAAGTCAGGCGATTGAGCGAGAACAGGAAGCGCAAGCAGGAACAGGAGCCGACTCATGCGAAGCATCACCTCAGTGTAAGCCAAGGTCCCGCCGCGGCTAAGCTGTGGTGCCGGGGCTACAGGGCTGTATCGGGGTGACCCGCGTCGTTCAGGACGTCAAGCGAGCCCGCAGCGTGCGTGGGGGCTGACGAAAGCATAGAAAAGAAAAGGCCCAGGAGCAGGAATCCGGCGATGATGGCGGTGACAAGCATATCTCCCTCTTTGCTGTTGTTAGTGCAATCGGACGGCCAAACGTTTCCCGCTGACCCTCTGCTATAACAACGCGCAGAACGGAGCCAGGAGTACGCAAAAATGTTCGGACAGGGGGAGAAGAGCCTTAGGGTATCGTAGATTTGATGACTGTAACGATGGCTTTTGGCAAGACGGGTCTCGCGCTGGAGTTACCGGCTGGCTTGCCGTACCAGGTACTGGAGGCGCACTCGGCCCAGGGATTGGCGGATGAGGCGGCAGCGCTGGCGGAGGCGTTGGACCGGCCGATCGGCTGCGCGCCATTGTCGGAGTTAGCGAAAGGCAAGCGGACAGCAGCCATCTCGGTTTGTGACATTACACGGCCCGCGCCGAACCGGCGGGTGCTGCCTCCGGTCCTCGATCGGCTGGCGGCAGCGGGTATTGGGCGGGAAAACGTCGTGATCCTGATTGCCACGGGCTTGCACCGGGAGGCAACCGAGGCGGAGATGCGGGAGATCGTCGGGCCGGAGATTTACGAGACGGTGCGGGTGGAAAACCACCGGGCCAAGCACCTGGACGAGCACGTCGGCCTGGGGGCGACGGCGGCCGGGACACCGGTGTACATCGACCGGCGGTTTATCGAAGCGGACCTCCACATCACGCTGGGATTTATCGAGCCGCATCTCATGCTGGGGTTTTCCGGCGGGCGGAAGCTGATCGCACCGGGCCTCGCGGCGGCGGAGACGATCAAGGTGATCCACAGCCCGCAGTTCATGCGGGATCGGCGGGCGACCGAGGGCTCGATCGCGGATAACCCCCTGCACGCGGAGCTTCTCGAGATTGCGCGGATGGCGCGGCATGACTTTCTGGTGGACGTGGCGCTGACGCGGGACCGCCGGATTTCGCGGGTGTTTGCCGGGGATCCGGAGCGGGCGCATGCGGCTGGAGCGGCCTTCGTGGGTGAGACCATGCTCGAGCGGTTGGAGGAGCCGGTGGACGTGGTGATCACCTCGGCGGCGGGCTATCCGCTGGATTTGACTTACTACCAGACCGTGAAGGGCGTGACGGCGGCGAGCCACTTTGTAAAGACGGGGGGACGGATTCTGACGCTTTCGGCGTGTACCGAGGGGGTGGGCGCGCCGGAGTTTGCGGGGATGATGGAGCGATTTCGGGAGCCGCGGGGGTTTCTTGACGCGATTCTGGACCGGCCGGTAGAGACGGACCAGTGGCAGTTGGAAAAACTGGCGCTGGTGTGCGCCAAGGCGGAACTGCACTACTATGTGCCGGGGCTGCCGGAGCGGTATCAGGCGGTGTTGTGGGGCCGGTCTTACGCCACCTGGCAGGCAGCGGTAAAGGGGGTCCTGGAGGGCCTTGCGCCGGGGGCCCGCGTGGCCATCGTTCCCGAAGGACCGTATGTGCTGGCCCGGGTAAATCGATAGGCTCGCGGGGTCTCCGATCCCGATGGCACGGTTGATTCCGCAGCCCGTTTGGGCTTGGGCAGGGGGTAGCTCTCGAGCAGATCGGCGTAGTCGTAATCCGGGGCGTATTTACTCATAAGCTCTTTTTCATGAATGACTTCGGTGACGAAAGCGGGTAAAGCCGCGGAGGGTTCCTTTTTGCCTTGGTCGGCGATTTTGAGAAGTTCCTCGATGACAGAAGCGGGCGGATCCGGTTCGACGATCAGGTTGGAGTCTGCTGTGATGTCCACCGGTTCCGGCGGATTGACGGGAGAGTCTTTGCGGTTTTGCGCGAACAGGAGCTGCAGTTTTTGCCAGGCGGCCAGATGCTCCTTCTTTTTCCGGGCGAGAAAGCGATAGACTTTGTCGTCGTCCGCGGCGCGCTGTACGGCGTAGTAACTGAAATGTTCGTCGGGCCATTCGCGGAGCAGTTTGTCGTGCTCGACCTGCAACTGGAGCAACTCTAGCGCAGTGCTTCGCTAATGGTACTCATTATCGAATCTCCGGCGCCTCTACAACTGAGGTGCTGGACTCTCATGCGCGTTGCTCCGCCGATTGAACTCTCCGCTGAACAGCGAACGACCCTGGAGGCGTGGGCCAACGGCCGTAATTCTCAGGTCCGGGTCGCCGGGCGGCCCGCGTGGTTCTGCTCGCCGCCGAGGGAAAACAGAACTTGGAGATTGCGGACATCCTATCCATTTCCCTGCAAAAGGCGGCTCGTTGGCGCTGGCGATTCCTCGCCAAAGGCCTCCCCGGTTCAGAGAAGGACGCTCCCCGCCCCGGTCGGCTGCCCTTGATCGCCCCGGACAAGGTAACGGAAGTGATCCGGCTGACTACTCTTGAGGAGCCCGCCCACGCCACCCACTGGAGCACTCGCAGCATGGCGGAGCACCTGGGAATCAGCGACACCAGCGTCCTGCGCATCTGGCGCGCGCACGAACTAAAACCCCACCGCTCCGAGACCTTCAAGGTCAGCAACGATCCCCTGTTCGCCGAGAAACTCGAGGCCGTCGTCGGGCTATATCTCAGCCCGCCAGAACACGCCATCGTGCTTTGCGTCGACGAGAAGAGCCAAGTGCAGGCGCTGGATCGCACCCAGCCCG
>JAINDL010000049.1 GCA_019931245.1 Bryobacteraceae bacterium CoA2 C42 | reverse complement strand
GCTCGGGCGGGAATCCCCATAGGGAGTGGAGGACGCTGTAGAGCAAGTAGAACCGGTAGTCGGGTTCTTCCTTCGCCTTTCGATACAGCTTCCTCTGCAACTCCCGGATCTTATTCGGTGTTTCCAGACTCATCGCCAATCCCCTGTCCTTCGTTCCTTTGCAAGCACGCCAACAACTCAGGGTTCTTCCCGCCCCCGGCATTACCCGGCTTCGTCAGTACTATGACCCTGTCCGAGGCCCACGCCGGCCACCGCCCCTACAGGGCCGTGTTGAAGGCACTACCCCTCACCTGCGCCGGGCTTCCCCCAATTACACAAATCACCTTCCCTGCATGACGTCCTCACTACCCCGGTGGATCCAACCAGTGCTAATCGGTTTCTTCGCGGTTCACGCGGCATTCCCCGAATCGCAGGCGGGTCGGCATCCACAACTTCACTTTCGAGACCTGCTCAAGGTTCACTCGCGTTACGGCCTGCAAGATCGCTCACCCGCCTATCGCGGGCTTTGTCACGGGACTCCCCTCCGGCCCGTTACCGGTGCCGCACGGCCCGTCAGCTACCATGTCTTACCGACATCTACATGGGTGGAATCCTCCTCCACTGGTGACTTGCGCCGTTGGGGCGCACGGAGGAATCCGGGCTAAGGGATCCCGTTTCAGCTATGCTGACGGGAATGCACCCAAAGCGCACCATCATTTTCGACCTCGGTAGAGTGATCATTCCGTTTGATTTCGAGCGGGGTTACCGGGCCATCGCCGCCGAGTGCCAGCTGCCGGCGTCCGAGATCCGCGCGCGGATTGCCACTACCGACCTCGTAACACGTCTGGAAACCGGACTGGTGGAACCGGAGGAGTTCGTGGGCGCCGTCAGCCGCCTGATCGATTTTCCTGGCTCTTACGAAGACTTTTGCCGCCATTGGAGTTCGATCTTTCTACCCGAGACGCTGATTCCGGAGGAACTGGTTGTGGCGTTGAAGAGCCGCTACCGTCTGCTGGTGCTCTCGAACACGAACGCCATTCATATTGACATGGTGCGGAAACACTACGGTATCCTCCGCCACTTTGATCACCTGGTTCTTTCGCACGAAGTCAAGGCGATGAAGCCTGATCCGCGCATCTACGCCGCCGCCCTGGCTCACGCCGACGCCGAGCCGCACGAGTGCTTCTTCACCGACGACATTGCGGATTACGTCGAGGGGGCGCGCCGGGCCGGCATCGATGCCGAGCAGTTCACTGGCTACGCCGACCTGCTTGAACACCTCCGCCGGCGCGGCATCGTGAGCTGAATGTTACTCCCGCGGTAGGCTGAAGGCGAGGATGGTGTTCCCGGCGGCGACCGCGATCCACTGCCGGCCGCCGACGGTGTAGGTCATCGGACCGGCCCTCCAGTTGGCACCGGTGTTGAAGTGCCACAGGAGTTTTCCGCTGGCGGCATCGGCGGCGACGAAGGCGCCTCGCCCATCGCCGTAGAAGACCAGGCTGGCTGCGGTCGCCAGCACGCCGCTGCCGAGAATGCTGCCGCCAATGTTGGGAATCTCCCAGGCGACCTTGCCCGTCCGGAGGTCCATGGCCTTGAGAATCTTCTCGCCGCCATCGGCCGCCGAGCGACGCGTGGTGCCGCCGTAGAAGGACTGACCGGCCTGCCATGGCTCGGTTCGTTTGGAATAGATCGTGCACGATTCATGGGCGAAGAAGTAGTAGAGGCCGGAGCGTTCATCGAGGGCCGTCGACGTCCAGTTGGCGGCGCCGGCCACCGAAGGGCAGGTTCGCTGGCCACCCGCCGCGGGCTCGTTGCCGGGGAGGAGGACGGGCCGGCCGTCGGCGCCGATTCCGCTCGCCCACGTCAGTTGGCGGACGAAGGGTTGGGCGCGCAAGAGTCTTCCGGTGACGCGGTCGAGCGTATAGAAAAAACCGTTCCGGTTGGCCTGCACGAGTAACTTGCGGCCATCGAGGTCGGCGAGCACGGGCGGTTCTGTGGCATCCCAGTCGTGCAGGTCGTGCGGAGTGAATTGATAGTGCCAGCGTAACTTCCCCGTGGCGGGATCGAGGGCGACGACGGAGTCGGTGTATAAGTTATCGCCCACGCGCTCATCGCCGTTGTAGTCGGGGCAGGGGTTGCCGGTAGGCCAGTAGAGGAGCCGGGTCTCCGGGTCGTAGGTTCCGGTCAGCCAGGTGGTTCCGCAGCCGTGGTCGAGGGCGTTGCCCTTCCAGGTGGCGGCCTCTTTGTCGCCGCGGGCCGGAATGGTCCAGAAGCGCCACACGCGCTCGCCCGTAGCCGCGCGGTAGGCGTCGAGAAAGCCGCGGACGCCCTCGTCGCCGCCTGAGATCCCGGCGATGACGAGATCGTTGACCACGAGCGGGGCGCCCGTGGCGCCGTAGTTTTCCCGATAATCGGCCATTTCGACCTCCCAGAGGACGTGGCCCGTGGCGCGATGCAGCGCCAGGAGATGGGCGTGGTCAGTGGCTAGGAAGACGCGGTCGCCGAGGATAGCCACGCCGCGGTTGATGCCGCTGGCGGCGTCGCCGGCGAGGCCCTTGGTGCGCGGGCGCTCAAAGTGCCAGATGGTCCGACCGGTCCCGGCGTCGAGCGCGTAGACCTCGTTGACACTCGACACATACATCACGCCGTCAACGACGAGCGGGGTCGTCTGCAGGCTGCCCGGGGCGCCAGGTATGGGAAACATCCATTGCGGCGCCAACTTACTCACGTTGGCCGGGCGGATTTGGGTGAGGGGGCTGAAGCGGTTTCCGCTGAGTAAGCCGTTGTAAGTGGGCCACTCGCCGGGCCGGGGGCGGACGATATCGGCAAACGGGATCCCCGGGCCGAGCGTGGCGCCGGCGGCGATGCCCACCGGTTCGCGGAGCATGGCGAGGTAGGCGAGCAGATGGCTGGTATCGCCGCGCACGGGTTCCATGAACGATGGGCCCGCAACGGCGGAGCGGATCTGTTCGCTGCGGAGCAGGTGCAGTGTGCCCTCGACCGCGAGGAGTTGCAGATCAAACGGGCTGCGGTTCCGGGCGATGCCGCGAAGGATGCGGCCATCGTGCAGCGTTACGGTCAACGATGAGCCGGGGCCACCGCGCAGCGCTGCCGACAACTGCGCCGGGGTGCGGTCCCTTCCTACGGTGGTCAAATCCGGCCCCAGCACGCCGCCCCGGCCCCGCACCATGTGGCAGCGGGCGCAGCGGGCGTTGAATTCGCGCTCCCCCTTGGCCGCATCACCGGTGGTTGCGGCCGGAGTGGCCGGGGCCGCGGTCTTCAACGACCAGGTGTAATCGGCGATGGCTTCGAGTTCGGCCGGCGGTAGCGCGAAGGCGGGCATGGCCGTGCCCGGGATGCCGTGGCGGAGGATGTCGCTGAGTTGAGCGCGGGCCGTGACGCGCGGAGCGGCGAGTTGCACAAACCCCGGCCCGTGGCCGCCGCCGCTGCCGTCTTCTCCATGGCAACCGGCGCAGCGGGCCAGATAGCCGGTCTGGCCCGCTTGGGCCCACCCTGCCAGGGCCGCCGCTAGAAAACACACTGTCGCGCGCAGAGTCATCGCAACTCAGGCGAGGGACGGCAGATAGGCGCGGGCGTAGTCGATGCACTCCTGATTCAGCCGGTCCTCAAGCGCCAGGACGCCTTCGGGCGACAGGCCGGAGGTTTGCGGCAGCGGCTGCTTCGGAGGATGGTTGCGAATCCAGGAGATCAACATCGCCAGGTCGCGGGGCGGCACCGGGCTGCGGTCGTCATAAATTTTCCAGTACGATTCGGTGAACACCGGGACCTTCAGCGGGTCGCGCGTCAGCATCTCCAACTGAAAGAGCATCTTCGGGTCTTTCTTCTGAAAGCGCGCCAGGATGCCGGCCAGGTCGAGATGCCCCTGGCCGAAGGGGACCTCGGAGAGAAGGATGCCCTCCGGATAAAGATCGACGCCGATATCCTTGAAACTGACAAAGATCGTGTACGGAGCCAGGGTGTCGATGGTCTGCTGCGGGGTCTCAATGAGCGAGACGTTGTTGACAAGGTCCAGGCAGACGCCCACGTACTCGCTGCCGGTGGATTTGACCCATGCGGCGAGTTCCTCGCTGCGCCAGCCCTTGTGGTTTTCGATCGCCAACCGCATTTTATACTTGCGCAGAATGGGTTCTACGCGTTGTACGGCGGCCCGGCAGGCGGCATCGAAGGCGTGGAACTCGGCCGCGGTTTTGAACTGTTCGTAGCGGCGCCCGGAAAAGGGGTCGTGGACGCACTCCACGCGTCCGCCCATCTCGGCGCACGCCTTGACGGCGGCTTCATACTTGGGCAGGTCAGCGTCGGATTTGGCGGTGCGCAGGCCGATGGTGAGCCGCATGTCGTACTTTTCCACCTGGCGCCGAATTTTGGCGATCCCCTCCGGATTGAGATCCTGGGGCAGGGAGGTGTGGGCCGCGCCCAGGCCCTTTTCGTGGGCGTATTCGATGATGTCCCAGGCCGGACCCATCTGGCGAATGCGCGCGGTGAGTCCCGGGCCGGCTGTCCCCATGTACCGCAGGACCTTCGGCCCTGCGGCCATCATCCCGGCGGCGGCCACCGTGGTTCCAAACATTGTTCTCCGAGTCATGCAGCATGAAAGATATCACTTCGGCGGTGCATTTTCCTGCTTGCCGTCCGCTACCTGCCACTGTTCATTGAAAATCCCGGCGAGGGCAATGTCGGGGTCCTCCTTCGTTCCGATTCGTAGAAGGGCGTAATCGCCGTATTGGGGCGTCGGAAAATCCCCCGCCCAATCCTCCCAGAGGGCCGTGAGGCCGCTGTTGAGGACGACATATTTTTTCGGCTGCAGCGGGTTGGGATAGATCAGAGCGGGCAGGACTTCGGCGGCGAGGAAGCGCTGGCCGGCCATCTGCACCGTGTCGCGGCCCCAGCGCAGGGGCAGCGTACGGACGACGCGTTCAATCCAGCGGTTGCTGCCGGGGTCGCCGAACAGAATCAGGTGATATTGTTCGAGATCGGCCGCCGTCACGTCCCGGTCGTTCTTCACGCGCAAGCGGCCGCGGTAGGCGAGCTGATACTGGCGGTCGAAGCGGGCGAGGATGCGCAGGGCCATCTCCTGGGCGGCGGGATGCCACGGCGTGCCGGTCGGTTTGACGATCAGAAACGGTTCGAGAAAGGCATCGTCGATGGGTCCCTGCAGCCCGTGGCGCTTGCGCAGCTCCTTCCCGGCGGGCCCGGCGACACGCCAGCGGCCCGCCTGCCGGGCAAAGGTCAACGCGGGCGCTCCGGCGACGGCTAGCGTCTGGCCATCAAGCACCACGGTGGCGGCGCGTTCCGTTTCCCGCAGCGTGAGCCGGTTCAGGTTTTTGGTTTTGATCTCGTAGCGGGTCCGGTCGTCCAGGCGGCGGGCGTCGATCTCGGCGCGTTCGTAGTGGGCATCGAGGCCCTCGAGGGTGGCCCAGTGGCTCCGGTTGTAGCGCGTGGTGTAGGTGAGAAAGCGCAGGTGGTCCGGCGACTGCCTTCCGCGCTTGAGGTTTTCAAGGTGGACCTCGTCCATGCGCTTGCGGAACTCGGGATCGGTCGAGTGAGGGGTGTTCGGAGCGACCAGGAAGAGGGTGGAAGGGATCTCCCGGACGCGTACCCCGGAGGAGAAGGACTCGCCTTCAAGATGAAAGCCTTCCTGGGCCAGTTGGCGCCGCGCCGCGATGTGTTTTGAGAAGACGCCGTCCATCTCGCCCACGTAGCCGATGAATGGCATATTGAACACGTTCAACATCCACTCGAACGTGTTGTCGAAGATGCGGCACAGCAGCTGCTGGTGCGGGGCGAGATCGGTGATCAGCCGCATCCGGTGTGATTCGTTATCACCGGCGCCGGCTTCAACCGAAGCCCACTCACCGGGATGGTGCAGGGCGAGGTGCCACACCCCGGCGCCGCCCATCGAGAAGCCGCGCAGCGCCACGCGGGTCCGGTCTACTTTGTAGGCCTGCGCGGCGGCGGCCATGGCCTCAAAGACATCGGCCTCGCCCGGCCAGTGGTAGGCATTGTTGCCGCGGCCGTGCAGTTCGATCTGAATCGTGCCCGGCAGGTGGGGCCGGTCTGCCCCCCGCCCGGCAAACGCATGGATAAAATCCACCTCGTAGCGAGAGACGTAACGGCCGTGCGCAATCACGTCGAGTGGCAGCGGTCGCATCCCGTCATATTCTTCGGGGACCGTGACCCGGTAGGGCTGCACCGAGCCATCCAACGCCGACCGGTAGCCGCGAATCACCCGGCCCTTCTGCTCTATCCACGGCGATTGACCCTGCGCGAGCTGCGCCGCCCGCTCCGCGCCCATCTCGAGCACGGCCAGCGTGGCGCCGACGGAATCGATGCGGAAGAACTCTTCACGGAACTGGAGGACCCAACGCGCGGCTTCGGCGAAGATCTCGACATCGGCCAGCAGTTCCTTGCGTACCCCCTTGTCCCGCAGGCTGCCGATGGAGGCGTCGAGTTCGGCCAGCTTCGTTGTAATGGACCGGATCTCCGGATCGGTGGGCTGGTAGGGCGGCGTGCGCGGCCGGAAGCGCGTGAGCGGCAGGACCTCGCCGGCGCGCCCCTGTTTCGGCGAAGGGGCCTGAATCGTCTGGCTCAGCACGAGTCCCGAGCCGAGCAAAAGCAATGCGAGCAGGATAGATTTCATGGACTAGCTGTGGGACCAGCCTACCGCATCAGCCGGTGCCACAGCACGCGGTTCAGGTTGCCGCGACCGGGGTCGGAGAGAACCTCGCCGGGGCGCCGAGCGTCGACCGAGTGCAGCCCCGGAGATTCGACGTAGCCGAGCACCTTGCCGGTATGGCGATCGACGTTGATGAGCCAGCCCGGCGCTTCGTTCACGACGTTGCGTTCGTGGGTGCCAATCCATAGGTTGCCGTCCGTCGCCGCCGTAATCGAGAAGGTTTTGCCCAGATGATTCCACTCGCCCAGATACTTGCCTTCCAGGTCGAAGCGCTGAATCCGCCCGTTCTGCCGGTCGGCGATATAAATCACCCCGTCGCGCAGCACGATGCCGTGCGGCAGGTGGAACTGCCCCGGTCCCGTGCCGGCCGTGCCCCACTGCTTCACGCGCTGGCCCGTCGCGTTGTACTCCAGGATCCGGGCGTTGGCGTACCCATCGGCGATAAAGATGCGGCCGCCGGGGCCGAAGGCGATGTCGGTGGTGCCCCGCGCGCCGCGCCGGTCGGCCGGCACCTCGCCCACTTCAATCCGCCGCAGTAGCTGGCCCCGCGGCGTAAACTGCAGCACGACGGAACTGCCCGAATCGACGGTCCACACGTTGCCCTGCGGGTCGAGGCGGATGCTGTGCGGGATGGTGTAGAGCCCCTTGCCCCAACTCCGCAGAATCTTCCCCTTGGCATCGATCACCACGACGGCATCCTCGCCAAGGTTGCGGTGAAGGAGATAGGTTTCGCCGTTGGGCGCCGCGGCGACCGAGGAGATATAGTCCGTGTTCCAGCCGGCGGTCCGCGGCTGAATCGCGAGGGGGAGCTTGGTCCATGGCAGCTTCGGCGAAGCGCCGAGGAGCGCCCGCAGGCGGGCGGCCTCTTCGGCCGTGGGGGTCGCCGCGGGCGCCTGCGCGCCGCAGGGCAGGGCAAACAGGCAAAGGAAGAGAAGGAGACGCATCGCCGGGAAGCTTATCACGGCCGGTCGGCCGGAAGAACCTTGCCGGGGTTCAAAATGCCGCGCGGATCGAACAGGTTTTTTAGACTGCGCATGACGGCCACGGCTTCGGCCCCGTGTTCGTCGGCGAGAAACTCGGTCTTGCCCAATCCAACGCCGTGTTCGCCCGACGCCGTACCGCCCAGCGCGAGGCTGCGGCGCACGGCGGCGCGATGAAAGGCTTCGACGGCCTCCCACTCGCCCGCGGTGCGCCAAGGCAGGATAACGTGCACATTCCCGTCGCCGGCGTGGCCCAGCAGATAGCCGGTCAGTCCCCGGCGCGCCAGTTCCGTTTGCAGAAACTCGACCATCTCCGCCATGGCGCCGAGCGGCACCGCCGTGTCAGTAGTCAGAAGCCGCGCGTCGGGATTAGCCTGCTGGGAGGCCGTGTAGGCGCGCAGACGGGCCGCCCAGAGGTCTTCGCCGTGTTCAACCTGCCGCGCCCCGCCCCGCCGGCAGATGGCCTCGGCCGTGGCGCCGTGGCCGGCGGTGTGAAACTCACAGAAGAGCGTATCGGCGGCGGGTTCCCCAAGAAAGCCCATGTAGGAGCGGTCGAGAAACTCGAGAGCGCCCGCATCCAGCCCGCGCATGGCGGCGACGCAGGCCAGGGCGTCATGCGCGCTGCCGAAGCGGGCCACCATGATCTCGCGGACCGCCGGCACGGGCGTCAACCGGACGGTGGCCTCCGTGATAACGCCCAGGGTGCCCTCGCTGCCCGCGAACAGTTGCGTGAGGTTATAGCCGCAACTCTGCTTGACCGACCGCCCGCCGGTGCGCAGCAGTCGCCCATCGGCCAGGGCGACTTCAAGGCCGAGCACGTGCGCCCGCGCCGCGCCGTACTTGACCGCCTTCGGCCCGGCGGCGTTGTTGGCGATCATGCCCCCGATGGTGGCGTCGCCGCCGATTTCGACGGCAAACTGCCAGCCCGTGCCGCTGAGTTGCCGGTTCAACGCACGGTATTTCACCCCGGCTTCCACCACGGCCAGGCGGTCGGAGAGGCGCACCTCCTTCACCCGATCCATCCGCTCCAGGCTCAGCGAGATGCCGCCGCGCACAGGAATCGGATTGCCTTCCACGCTGGTGCCGGCGCCCCAGGGGGTGACCGGCACCGCCCTTTCGTTGGCCCAGGCCAGCACGGCGGCCACCTCCCGCGCGGTGTTGGGATAGGCAACCGCCGCGGGCCGCACGGGATGATGGCCGCTGACATCGCTGGAGTGGGCCTCAAGGGCCGTGGGCGAAAGGTCGACCGTCACAATCGCGGCCAGGTCCGGAAGCCAGCTCATCCCGTCAGTGTAGCGGTCCCCGTGAGGGCGCGGCGCGGAGTTGATGCGCCGCGGGATCGGCCGGCCCGGTAGCCGATCAGCGGCCCGGCATCGGCATGGGCACACTGCGCTGCCAGTACTGCTCAAACAGGCCGCGCATCGCTTCGCCGAGGCCGTCGTGATCAAAAACGACGGCGGTCCAGGTGGGTTTGGTGATGACCGGGTCGAGCAGGGCCAGCAGACCCCGGCGTCCGTCGCACAAGGTGAGCTTCAAAGGCAGCGATGGAACCTGGTGTACTTCCACACCGGCTTCCATGAACTCGATCAGCCGGCGCCGGTGGATGTCATCGAGCGTTCCCATCTCAATCAGCAGGCGGCAGCGGACGCCGCGCGAGAGCGCCTCGCGTACCATCTGATCATCGACGGGATCAATCGCATACGGGGCCCGGGAGAATTCGCAGTACTCGTTCCGCACCTCGCCCATCATCCGCCGATACTCGGTGGCCGTCTGCAGCGGCTCGGAAACAATGCGCAGGAAGTCAAGCGTGCCCCGCCCGCCCTGACCCTCGGAATAGGACGTGTTGAGATCTTCAATCAGATCCGATGCCTGCCGCGACTGTTCGGTGAGCTCCTGCTGCAGTGCCTGGGCCCGGCGGGCGAAGTAACTGGGAATCGCCAGCGACGGCTCGACGGCCGAAAACAGCTTCGTGCGCTCCTGCACCACCTGGGCAAACCCTTTTTCGACGAGCGAGTCGAGCACTTCGTAAATTTTCTGCCGCGGTACGTCGGCGCGGGCCGCCAATTCGAGGGCCTTAAAGCGCGGGTGACCGACCAGGACGAGATACGAACGGGCTTCGTATGCGTTTAACCCTATCTGCTGCAATCGTTTCCAGAACCGCGCATACTCGGCATCCGGTAATTCGTTAGGCATCGACCCTTCAACCATATCAAACAATTCGTACTTCGGGCTACATTCCGTGCATCTAATGGAGGTATGGAACAGCTTCCCTCCACGCTGGGCGAACTAAAGCAGAGCGAATGGCGCCGGCGGTGTGCGCCGGACCGGTCCGTTAAAGATGAGTTACGCGAAAATCTGATCGTCAAGATTCGGGCCGGCGAAAAACTCTTTCCCGGCGTCGTCGGCTACGAAGACACCGTTGTGCCGCAGGTGGTCAACGCCATCCTGGCCCGGCACAACTTCATTTTGCTCGGCACGCGCGGTCAAGCCAAGACGCGGCTCATCCGCATGCTCACCACCCTGCTTGACGAATGGATGCCTTACCTGGCGGGCAGCGAAATCCGGGACCATCCCCTCGCGCCGCTCTCGCAGCATGGCAAAGAGCAGGTGGCCGCTCTGGGCGATGCGACGCCGATCGCCTGGATCCACCGCGAGGAGCGATACGTCGAAAAACTCGCTACGCCCGACGTCACCATCGCCGACATGATCGGCGATATCGACCCGATCAAAGCCGCCCGCCTCGGCCGGGACATCAGCAGCGAGTCGACCGTCCACTATGGCCTGCTGCCGCGAGCCAACCGCGGGATCTTCGCCATCAATGAGCTGCCCGACCTCGCCGGCAAGATCCAGGTGGGGCTGTTTAACATCATGCAGGAAGGCGATATTCAGATCAAAGGCTATCCCGTCCGGCTCCCCCTCGATGTTGTGCTGCTGTTCACGGCCAACCCCGACGACTACACCGCCCGCGGCAAGATCATCACCCCGCTCAAGGATCGCATCGGCAGCGAGATCCGGACGCACTATCCGCATTCGATTGAACTCGGCATGGAGATCACCACGCAGGAGGCGTGGACGCGCCGGTCGGGCGGTATCGCACTGACGGTACCGAAGTTCATCCGGGAGACCGTTGAGGCGATCGCTTTCATCGCCCGGGACGACAAGCGAATCGATAAACGTAGCGGCGTCTCGCAGCGGCTGCCCATCTCGGTAATGGAGAGCGTCGTGTCCAACGCCGAACGGCGGGCGCTTCTGTCGATGGAAGTCGAGGCCGTACCGCGCGTGGTCGACCTCTACGCCGCACTCCCTTCGATGACCGGCAAGATGGAGTTGGAGTACGAAGGGGAGTTGAAGGGCGGTGAGGCCGTGGCCCGGGAGTTGATCAAGGCTGCCGTGGGCCGCGTCTTCACCCACTACTTTGACGGCGCCAACCTCGGTATGATTGTGAAGTACTTTGAGCGGGGGGGCGCCTTGAAACTCGAAGAGGGCACCGGGGCAGCGGATATGATCCTGCAGCTGATGGCCGTGGAGGGTCTGTTTGAAAAGACGGCCGCGCTAGGCATCGGGGTAGGCGAGAGCGATGCCATGCGCGCCGCGGCGGCCGAATTCATCCTCGAAGGGCTCTACGCCCACCGGCGCATTAGCCGCAGCGAGGAGCTCGGCTTCATGGGCGAGGAAAGGCGCGCCGGACGCGGCGAAGCGGAGGAGAATCCGCCGCCGCGCAACAAGAAACGGCAGCAGTTCAACTGACTTATGCGGTCCATACGTTACTCGAAGTTTACCGAAGAGGACTTCGGCCTCACCGCCGAAGACCTCATGAAAGCGCTCGCCGACTTCTTTCTGCAGAGCGGTTTCGAGGACCCCTACGGCCAGTTTCCGTTTGATGAGAATTCGCTCGAAGCGCTCCGGGAGGCGGTGCGCCGGGCCCTGCTGAGCGGCGAACTCGCGCCGCTCGAGGAGATTCAAAAACTCTCCGAGGAGCAGTTTGAGGCCCTTGTCGACCGCCTCGTCGAAAAGCTCCAAACCGAAGGGTACGTCACCGAACCGCCGCCCGGCCCGGGGCGGGAGGGCGAGCAGCAGGAGATCCGCGTCGAGGCTACCGACAAGGCTCTTGACTTTCTCGGCTACAAGACTCTTAAAGATCTGATGGGTTCGCTCGGCAAAGCCAGCTTTGGCGCGCATGATACCCGGGAGTTATCAACCGGCGTTGAAACCAGCGGCTCGAGTAAGTTGTACGAGTTCGGCGACACCCTCAACCTCGACGTGAACACGACGCTGTTTCACGCCATGCGCCGGGAAGGGGTGCAAGTGCCGCTGGCTCTCGAATACGAAGACCTCCACGTGCACCAGAGCGAATACCAGAGCAGCTGCGCCACCGTGCTGATGCTCGATTGTTCGCATTCCATGATCCTCTACGGAGAGGATCGTTTCACCCCGGCCAAGCGCGTGGCGCTCGCGCTGGCGCACCTGATCCGGACGCAATATCCGGGCGACACCCTGCGCTGCGTCCTGTTTCACGACTCGGCCGAAGAACTGCGCCTCCAGGATCTAGCGCGGGTGCAGGTGGGGCCCTACTACACCAACACGCGCGATGGCCTGATTCTTGCGCAGAAACTGCTGCAGCAGGAAAAAAAGGACATGAAACAGATCATCATGATCACCGACGGCAAACCCTCGGCGCTGACGCTCGACGACGGACAGATCTATAAGAACCCGTTCGGGCTCGACCCGCTGGTGATCTCCCGGACGCTCGAAGAGGTCAGCCGCTGCAAGCGGGCGGGCATTCTGATCAACACGTTTATGCTCGCGCAGGATTACGGCCTGATGAGCTTCGTCAAGAAAGTAAGCGAACTCTGCCGGGGCAAGGCCTACTTCACGTCGCCTTACACCCTCGGCCAGTATTTACTCATGGATTACATGACGCGGAAGAGTAAGATGGTGCACTAAGTTGCGATACTTCCGCAGTAGCTCGAAAAGAACGATGCCGCCGGCCGTGGCCACGTTCAGCGAGTGTTTGACGCCCAGCATCGGCAGCCGCACGTGGACATCGGCGCGGGCCGAAAGCGCCGGTTGAATCCCGTCCACTTCGTGCCCGAAAATCACGCAGACGGGAAATTGCGGCTGCCAGTCAAACAGGTCCACGGCCCGCGGCGTGGTTTCAATGGCCGCAATCTCGCAGCCAGCGGGCACCAGCGCAAGCGCGTCACCCGCATACCGCCACGGCACGGTGAACTCCGCCCCCAGCGCCGTCTTGGCGATCTGCTTGGGGTTGCGCTCGGGCGTCGAGGAGATACCGGCCAGTAGCATTTCCGCGGCGGCGCAAGCATCGGCCGTACGAAAGAAGCTGCCGATGTTGTATATGCTGCGAACGTTGTCGAGCAGGACCGTCACCGGAAGCCGCTCGATCGCATCGTAGGCTGCCGATAACGGCGTGGCGGCAAAGGGAAGACGGTCCACTCGGGTATCGTACCGGCCTTACTTTTTGAGCAGGTCGCGGATTTCCGTCAGCAGTTTGACGTCGTCCGGAATCACCGGGGTGGTCGGTGCGGGCGCAGGGGCTTCCTCTTTCTTCATCGAGTTAAACGCCTTGACGAGCAAAAAGACACAGAAAGCCAGCAGCACGAAATTGATCACCACCGTGAGGAAGCTACCGTAGGCCAGCGTGGCCGCCCCGGCCTTCTTCGCCTCGGCCAGCGTTGCATAGGTCTTGCCGTCGAGCGCCGCGAAGTTATTCGAAAAGTCGAGGCCTCCGGTGGCGGCGCCGATCACCGGCATCATCAGATCTCCCACCAGCGAATCGACAATCTTGCCGAACGCGCCGCCGATGATCACGCCAACCGCAAGATCCATCACATTTCCCTTGTTGATGAACTCTTTAAACTCCGAAATCATTCCCATTGCCCTGCTCCTCTGGCGCTAAATACGCGCGGTGGTAAATTGTGAACGTCGTGAACTCGCGAAACCCGAGACGTCGGTACAGCTTTCGCCCGGCGGTTGACGATTGTAACACCAATTGGTGGCAGTTGAGCCGCGTCGCCGCGAACCGGGCCACGTGACGCATGACGGTTTCTCCGTAGCCGCGCCCCTGGTAGGCCGGCAGAACGCCTACGGAATAGAAACCGGCGATGCCGTCCGCCGCGGTGACCATCGCGCAGCCCACCGGTTCTCCCGCGCGGTAGGCCACCCATCCGTAGGTCGGCGGCCGCCAGGCGGCCGGGTCGGCGTAAATCCGGTGGCAGAGCGGGAAGCCTACCTGGAAAATCACCGAGACCAGGTGCGCAAACGCCACCGCTTCATGGGCCTGCTGGACGGGTTGTACGGTCAACTCCGCGGGCGCCGCCTGGCGGGGGGCAGGGAAGGGGCCGGCGAGGAGGCCGGGCGCCGTCTGCTGAAACCGGTAGCGGAACTGGAACAGCAGAGCCGGATCCGCTTGAGGCGCCAACTGCTGGCACAACCAGAGCGAGGACCCGGCCCGTAGGCGGTCGTAGTGAACCGTCAACTGATCGAGAACCGACGGCAGGTGGGGCGCGGGCGGGGTCAGCGAGGCCATGTTGAAGGCCGAGGAGTCGGTCCCGCAGTAGATCGCCAGCGCGCCCGGCAGCCGATCGGCCTGGCCCGAATAGGCGTAGAAACGCGAGGCCAGCCGATGGTTGGCTTCGATGAGCGAGTAGGCGGGAGCACCCGGCGGAGCCATCGGCTAGGCCAGGTAGCCCTTCACCACATGGCCGTGCACGTCGGTGAGCCGCCGCCGGATGCCGTTGTGGTAGTAGTTCAGCCGCTCGTGGTCGAGACCCAGCAGGTGCAGCGCGGTGGCATGAAAATCGTGAATCGTCACCGGATTCTCGGCCGGCTTCTGGCCAAGCTCATCCGACTCGCCGTAAGCAAAGCCGGGCTTCAATCCGGCGCCGGTCATCCAGCACGAAAAGCAGTCCGGATGGTGGTCTCGCCCGGCCGTCTTGCCGGTCCCTTGCGAAACCGGCGTCCGCCCGAACTCCGTCACGCCCAACACCAGAGTGTCCGCCAGCAGACCACGCGCCGCCAGGTCGCTGAGCAGCGCCCCCACGGGCTTGTCGTACTCGGCCGCCCGCTTGGTGTGGTTGTCGATAATGCTCCCGTGCGCGTCCCAATCGACGGAGGAACCGCCGTGATAGACCTGCACGAAGCGTACGCCCTGCTCGAGCAATCGCCGGGCGAGCAGGCACTGCCGCGCCAGCGGTTCGGTCTTCGGGTCATCGAAGCCATAGAGCTTCCGCGTGGCTTCGGACTCGGTGGAGAGATCGGCAATCGCGGGAACGCTCAGCTGCATGCTGGCCGCCAGTTCGTAGCTACGGATGCGCGCCTCCAGCGCCGAGTCGCCCGGATGCTCATCGGCAAACCGGCGGTTCTGCCGGTTCAACCAAGCGAGCGCCGCCGACCGCGCCTCCGGCTTGACGGCGGCCGGGGTAGCCAGATCCGGCACCGGTACAGCGGAGCTGCGGAACATGGTTCCTTGCACCGCCGCAGGCAAAAAGCCGTTCGACCACTGCACGGTGCCGCCCCAGGGATGGGCGCGCAGGTCCGGCAGCACCACGAAGGACGGCAGATTCTCCCGTTCCGAACCGAGGCCGTAGGTCACCCAGGCGCCCATGCTCGGAAAGCCCGTCAGAATGAAACCGGTATTCATGCACGCCACGGCCGGCATATGGTTGGCGCTCTTCGATACCATCGTGCGCACCACCGTCAACTTGTCGGCGTGCGCGGCCAGATTGGGCAGCAGGTCGCTAACCCACAGCCCGCTCTGGCCGCGCTGCGCGAAGGGAAAAACGTTGCCGAGCAGGTTGCCGCCCTGACCGAAAAACGTGGGCATCGCAAAGGGCTTGCCGTTCCGTTTGGCTAGTTCGGGCTTGTAGTCGAAGGTGTCCAGGTGGCTCATGCCGCCGACGCTGAACACCTGCAGCACCCGCTTTGCTTTCGGCGGAAAATGCACGCCGGCAGGCAGGCCCGCGGCCGCCAGCGAGGAGACCGCCATCCAGCCCAAGCCGGCCCCGGCGTCGAGGATCGCCTGACGGCGCGAGATCGGCTTACTGGACATAGAGGAACTCACTCAAGTTGAACAGGGCCCAGCATAGCGCTTCAAGGCCCGCGCTGGCCGCCAACTCCGCCGCCGAAGCGGCCTCCTCCGGCCGCGGCGGCCGCCCCAGCGCTAACTCGTACGCCCACGCAATTCGCGCCGCGGGCTCCTCCCGCTCCGCGCTTACCCGCGCGGCGAAGGTCCGCGCCACGCGGTCGGCAAACGGATTGTTCATCAGACTAAGCGCCTGCAGTGGCGTGGTCGTCACCGACCGCTTCGGCGTCTTGACCGATGGCAGCGGACAATCCAGCGCGTCGAGCATCGGGTTCCCGCCCGAGTTGATGTTCATGCGGTAGATGGTCCGGCGCTGCAGCGCGGGGTCGGCCGAATCCACCGGGCTGTAGGAGTGATACGACCCCGGGTTTTTGATGATCTCAAACGGCCGGAAGCTCGGCCCGAACAGCCGCGGGTTCAGCGCACCGCTCACCGCGAGCATCGCGTCCCGCACCGCTTCGGCCGGCAGGCGCTGGGGCGGAAAACGCCACAACAGACGGGCGCTGGCGTCCTGCGCCGCGGCCGCCGAATCGAGGCGCGACGATTGCCGGAAGGCCGCCGAAAGCAGGATCTGCCGGTGCAGGTGCTTCAGGCTGCCGCCGTGGCGGAGGAAGTCCGCCGCCAGCCATTCGAGCAGTTCCGGATGCGAGGGCTGCCCGCCGTTGTAGCCAAAGTCATTGGGACTGTCAACCAGCCCCGCGCCAAAATGATAGTGCCAGACGCGGTTGACCAGAACACGGGCAAACAACGGATTCTCCGGGCTTGTGAGCCACTCGGCGAAGCGCAGGCGGCGGTCGGCGTCAGGCGCATCCGGAGGCAGGCCGAGATCGCCGCTCACACCCCGCAGGAGCGAGACGGCCCCGGGAGCGACCACCTCACCGGGCTGCGAAACATCCCCGCGCGCCAGCAAACGGGTCGGCGGGGCGGGCCGGACGTCAACGGCAAAGGCCCGGGCCGGCGCCTCGGCGAAGGCGCGCCGTTGGGCCCGCTCCTCGGCAAGCCGCCGCACCAGCCCCTCCCGCTCGGCGCCCCGGGGCGGCGCCGCGTTGTCCACGCCCGCGGCAAACAGCGCGGCGATCTGGCCATCGGTCAGCGCGTGTGCAAACAACCGGGCCTGCTCGAGTTCAAGGCCGTTGCCGCTCGTCAACTCCACAATCGCATCCTGCCTGCCATAGGTCTGCAGCTTGCCGTGCGCGGTGCCCGCATCAGGGCGGTAGGGGCGGCCGTAGAGCTTCCCATTGCGGTAGAGGCGGATCTCCCCGTCCGCTGCATAAGCAATCGCCACGTGGAGGCGTCCCCCGGCGGGGGTGTCTTCCTCCGGGCCGTCCACGTCATCGGTGCGGAAGTTTACCGTGCTCGCGTTCTCCCACCGGCGCTTCTTGCCGGCGGTGAAATGAATCCCATCGAGAGCCGCGCCGCGGAAGCCGCTGTGGTTGCGAATCCGGAAAAGGGTAGTCCCCTTTTCGGCCGGGCGCGCGACGTGTACCCAGGCTTCGAGCGTCTTCTCCCGGACGTCGGCAGTCAACGGAACTGTCACGGCGGTCACGCTCTCCTTACCTGCCGGCGGCTGCAGACGCCCGCCCGTGAATGCCGCCGCCTCCGGCGCAAGACTGGCGTGCAGCGCCCCGGCATCATCGCGGGCGTCGCTGTCGAGCGTCCACCATCCCATCGGCGCCGGCACCGTCGCGGGTACGGCCAGCCGCGGGCGCCCGGCGCGGTCCAACTGCCCGACCTGCGCTTCCAGTTCGCCAATGCGACGGTCGAAGGCCGCCAAGTCGGCTTCGTGCCGGGCCCGCTCCGCGCCAGTAAGCACAGGGCGGCCCCCGGCGCGCAACTCGCTGCCGGTCGTCGGCTGCCAGATGCCATCAAACACAGCCTTAAGCCGGTAATAGTCCCGCTGCGGAATCGGGTCGAACTTGTGATCATGGCAGCGGGCGCAGTTCACGGTCAGACCCAGAAAGGTCTGCGCCACCAGCCCCACCATCTCCTCCATCTGGTCCGCCCGTACCTGCTCGCGTTCCCGGTCCACGGCCGAGGTCAAGCCCACGGCATCATACGGCCCGAGCACCAACATGCTGGTCGCCACGACGCCGTCGCGTGTCTGCGGCGTCAGCAGATCGCCGGCAATCTGTTCGCGCGCAAACTGCCCATATGGTTTGTCTTCGTTGAAACTGCGGATCACATAGTCGCGGTAGGGCCAGGCGTGATCCCGGATCCAGTCGCGTTCAAAGCCCTCACTTTCGGCAAAGCGAACGGTGTCGAGCCAATGGCGCGCCCAGTGTTCGCCATAGTGGGGTGAAGCCAGCAACCGGTCCACCAGCCGCGCGTAAGCATCCGGCCGCCGGTCGTCGACGAAGGCCAGCACCTCGGCCGGCGTGGGCGGCATGCCGGTCAGCGTAAAGCTAACCCGCCGGATCAGCGTCCGCCGGTCGGCCTCGGGCGCCCTCTGCCAGCCCCGCGCCCGGAGCTTCGCATCAATCCAGGCGTCAATCACCGAAACTTCGCCCGCTGGCGGCGGCGCCTCCCGCAGCGGCTGAAACGCCCACCAATCGGCCGTCGCGCGCCGGAGCTCAATCGCGCCGCTGCTCCAGGCCGGCATACCGGCGGTCTGCCACTGCCGCAGAATCTCCACTTCGCTCTCGGGCAGCGGCTTGGCCGGCGGCATCTCGCCGCTCGTGACGCGGGCCAGAATCTGCCCGGGGCCGCGGCTGCCGCCCCGCGCCGCCGCACCCGGCGAACTCAGGTCAAGACCGGAGCTCTTTACGGCCGCCGAATGGCACCCCACGCACCGCCGCGCGAGCACCTCCCGCGCCTGCCCGGCTATCTGCGCCGGGTCCGCGCCCTGGGCGCTCTCCGGGGCAATCGTGGCAATCACCATCCACGCGCCCAAGCCTGGATATCGAACCAGCGGCCAAGATCTCATCGCAGGAACTCCCGTCCGGCTTCGATTATACGCGCTTTTCCTGTATGCTAGCCAAGGCGGATTTACTTCCTGCCCTTCACTCCCTACTTATGAAAGCATGGCGATTTTATGGCTTCGGCGACCTCCGCCTCGATGAGGTTCCCATGCCCGAGCTCCGGCCGCGGCATGTCCTCGTAAAGGTACTCTGCGTGCAACCCAGTGTCACGGAGGCCCAACTAGCCTTCGGCATCCGCACCCTGGCCTACGAAAAGATCAAAAAACGACTTGAGACCGAAGCACCCGTGCAGTTATTCGGTCACGAATACTGCGTCCGGATTGTCGAAGTCGGACCCGGCGTCACCCGCTTCCGCGCCGGCGACCGCGTCGCCGCCCGCGCCAAGCTGCCCTGCGAACACTGCCCCCTGTGCGACTCCGGCCGCTCGGCCCTCTGCCGCAAGGGTCCCATCATCGGCTTCCAACTGCCCGGCTGCTTTGCCGAATACGCCGTCCTCCCCGAGATCGCGCTCACCCACGTCGACGACCGCATCTCCGACAGCGAAGCCGCCTGCCTGCAGTCGCTCAGCGACAGCGTCGCTTCGGTGGAAACCGCCGAACTGCGCATCGGCGATTCGGTTGTCCTCTACGGCCAGGGCAGCATGGGCCTCGAATGCATGCAGATCGCCCGCGTCAGCGGCGCCGGCAAGATCATCGCCGTCGACGTCCGCAAGGAAGCCCTCGACGTATCCCGCGAGTTAGGCGCCGACTACGTCATCAACGCCGCCGAAACCGACCCCGTACAAGCCATCCTCGACCTCACCGAAGGCAACGGCGCCGACGTTGTCTTTGAATGCGCCGGCGGCAGCCCCAAGCAGGGCCTGGCCGGCACGCGCAGCCTCACCCAGGCCATCGGTTCGGTCCGCTCCGGCGGCAAACTCGTCGGCGTCTCCTGGTTCGGCGCGCCGCTTGAAGTCGACATCGATCTGCTGCGTGAACGCAGCCTGCGCTATCTGTTTCCCGACATCAGCACGCTCGGCCACCTCGAACACACCGTCGGCCTGGTCGCCTCCGGCCGCGTGCGACTGAAACCAGCGATTAAACACATCCTCCACGGCATTGAGCAGGTGCCGCAGGCCTTCGAAATCACCGCCAACAAGGGCCGCTACCAGGCGCTCAACCCAGCCCAGGTCATGATGGCCTAAGGAAGAACACCCCATGAAAAAAAATCAGACAGCGGCCAGGGCCCGCAAAGTGGGCACCGGCCCCCTCTCGGACGCCATCGGCAAATCCGGCGGCATGGATCACGATATGCATTGCCGGTCGGCCAATGCCAGCATGGCCGGCCCGGCCTTCACGCTCCGCGTCCACACGGCCGATATCCTCATGGTGGCCAAGGCGCTCTCGCTCTGCCCCCCCGGCCACGTACTCGTCATCGACGGCCAGGGCGAACGCAACACCGCCCTCTGGGGCGGCCTCACCACCCTGGCCGCGCATCGCAAGGGCCTCGCCGGCGTCGTCATCGACGGCGCCATCCGCGACGCCACCGACATCGCCTCCAGCAAACTCCCCGTCTTCGCCCGCGCCATTGTCCCCAACGCCGGCGGCGCCGAGTACAAAGGCGAAGTCGATCTCCCCGTCCAATGCGGCGGCGTCGTCGTCTGCCCCGGCGATTGGGTCGTCGGCGATGCCGATGGCGTTGTCGTCGTCCCGCAGGCCCGCATCGAACAGGCGCTCGATACCGCCGACCGCATTCTCGTCGCCGAAAAAGAGATCGCCCGCCAGATCAAGAAAGGCCGCGAAATGGGCGAAATCCTCCGCTGCGACGAGGTGCTGGAGCAAAAGGCGAAAGGCACCTTCCTGCCGCAGCTCCGCGTCGTCAAGGGCGACGGAGCGGCGCCCGCTACGGAGCCGGAGTCTCCTCCGGCCCACCCGAAAGCTGCATCGGAATAATGCCCGCGGCCTCGTCGCCGTTCAACTCGAGCACCTCGCGGAACGTCGCCTCGATCGTGCGGACGGCGCTGCCCAACTGGTGCAGCCACAGGCCCCAGAACTGCGCGATCGACGGCACCTGCCGGGTATCGCGAATGGCCCGCAGCACGTCTTTTTTGTGCGACGCCATGTCGAACCCGCGCAGCATCGCCGCGCCCACTTCGCTCAGGTTCACGCGGTCGTTCAAATCAAATCGCGCCACGTCGCGCCGGATCGTCCGCTCAGCGCCGCTCTTGGTCGTCACCGTCATGGTGTCCTGAAACGTCAGCGCGCCCGACAGCAGAGCCGCCTCCGGCGTAATCCCCAGCAGCGTCGTCGCCATCGCCGGGTTGCGCACCGCAATCGGCGGTGCGGCCTCGTGCAGGCGAATGCGCGCCGGACCCGAGATACCCACCCAGGTCCCGGTCGGCGTCTCCGTCATCGAAAAGAACTTCGAGACGATCATCTCCATCTCCCGGTCCTCCAGCTTCTCGATCTCGCTTTCCTTGAAGCGCCTCGCCTCCTCGGCCCGCCGCGCGAACTCGTCGCGAAACTGCGTGTTCTCGTACAGATTCCGCAGAATCGCCTGCGTCCAGTGCGCCACCGGATAGTTCCACGCCACCGGCACAATCTGCACCGCCAGCCGCGTCAAACCAGCCACGATCGCCTGAATGTGTTTCTTACTGGTGCTCTCAATGTACAGACGGCCATGGACAAAGTCGAGCAGCACGGCCACCTGCGTCCGGCAGACGGCGCTCGCGTCTTCCACCTTCTCATCCACCGTCTTTTTGTCGGTCGCCAGCAGGAACTTATACGGCCGCTCCAGCAGCACGTACGAACTCTGCTCCTTCCGCGAAGGCAGGTCCGAAGCCTTCTTCCATTCGTTCAACACCGCCCAGAGGCCAAACCATGGCAGTTCGGAGGAAAGCTGCGGCGAGACGCGAAACGCCTCCGCCGTCCGCCCGTAGCCCGTGCCCTCGAGAATCTCCGCCGGCAGCACCGCCGTGGTCGCCTCCTCGAGGTCCGCCACGGCGTGGCGCGCCAACTCGGTCTGCTGCTCGGCCGTCAACTCCTGCTCTTCGTCCAGCCGCGGCGCGCTAAATGGATTGAAGCCGATCGCGTCCGTGCCGTACAGCCGCGCCACCGCCGCCGCCGCCTGCTGCGAGGCCACCGCCATGCGGGCCGGATCGTCGAGGGCGGTCGAAAAGGCGGTGAGAGTCTCGTTGTCCAGGCCAAAAATGGCCCAGTTACCACGTCCAAACATGCGTAAAGTTGTTGCTCCTGCTCTGGGTTTCCCAACGAATCGCGGCCCGGCTCCCCGCCGTCCGCCAATCCGCTTATAATAGCAGGCGATCCCTCAGGAGACTTACATGTCATTGAATCGGCGTCACTTCTTTTACGGTACCCTGCTGGCGGGCGCCGTCCCCACCGGCGGCTTCGGCTCCACCCCCTCGCTCAAATCGCTCGGCTACAAATCGCCCAACGAAAAGCTGAACTTCGCCGCCATCGGCTCCGGCGGCCAGGGCGCCAGCAACATCCGCGCCGCCTCGCCCACCGAAAACATCGTCGCCCTCTGCGACGTCGACGAACGCCGCGCCGCCCAAACCTTCAACGCCTTTCCCAAGGCAACCAGGCACCGGGACTTCCGCGTCATGCTCGACAAGGAAGCCAACAACATCGACGCCGTCATCGTCGCCACGCCCGACCATATGCATGGCATGGCCGCCATGTGGTGCATGGAGCGCAAAAAGCACGTCTACGTGCAGAAGCCGCTCGTCCGCACCATCTGGGAGGCCCGCCAGGTCCGCGCCGCCGCCGCCAAGTACGGCGTCGCCACCCAAATGGGCAACCAAGGCTACTCGAACGAAGGCACGCGCCAGTGCGCCGAAATCATCTGGAATGGCGACATCGGCAAGGTGAGCGAAGTCCACGCCTGGTCCGACCGCCCGCTCTGGCCCCAGGGCATCACCGAGGTCCCCAAAGAAGACCCCGTCCCCGCCGGTCTCGATTGGGACCTCTGGCTCGGCGTGGCCGAAAAACGCCCCTTCACCGCCGGCGGCGCCTCCAAGCCCGACCGCTGGGACGGCTTCTTCTACCAGCCCTTCAACTGGCGCGGCTTCTACGACTTCGGCGCCGGCGCCCTCGGCGACATGGCCTGCCACATCCTCGGCGCGCCCAACATGGCCCTGCACCTGTCCCAGCGCAAGATCGTCGGCGTCGAGTGCATCCGCAAGGAAGGCACAAGCCCCTTCCAGTTCCCGAAGGCCTCGGTCATCCGCTTCGACTTCGCGCCCTACGAAGATATGCCGGCCCTGCAGGTCTTCTGGTACGACGGCCTCAAGTCCAGCCCGAAGGTCGAAGGCGTCCCCGCCAACGAATGGCTCGGCGACCCGCCCATGCTCCGCGCCCCCGGCGGGCAGGGAAGACGGCCCCAAGCCCCCGGCCCCCAACCCGGCGTCGCCGACTTCCGTTCCCCCGGTCGCGTCTACTCAAAGAGCGCCTTTGAAGCCCTCGAAGCCCCCGGCGCTCAACTGCAGTTCCCCACGCCCAACGGCAGCGTCTTCAAAGGCGACAAGGGCCTGCTCACCACCGGCACTTATGGCGAAGTAACTCGCCTGCTGCCCGTGGCCAAAATGCGCGACTACACCATGCCCGCGCCGCTGCTCACCCGCTCGCCCGGCCACATGCGCGACTTCATCCGCGCCTGCAAGGGCGGCGATCCGGCCTGCTCGAACTTCGAAGTCGCCGCGCCGTTCGTCGAATGGATGTTACTCGGCGTCATCGCCCTGCGCCACGAAGGCAAGCTCGAATACGATCCGGCCAAAATGCGCATCACTAACAACCCGGAAGCCAACAAACTCCTCCGCCCCACCTTCCGCAAAGGCTGGGACTTCCATCCCGTCAAGCTCAAAGGCTAACCGGATCCCCGGCCCCGCGCTACGGCAACGGCAGCGCGGGGTCGGGACCAGCGTCCTTCGGCGTCTCAATCGTCCGGATGATCTCGCGCCGGGCGACATCAATCACGTGCACCTTGCCCTGGCTCTGCACCCCGGAAAACGCATACTTGCCGTCCGGCGATAAGGTCAGCGACAGTGGCGGCCCGCCCAGCGGCACCACCTTCGTCTCCTTCCGGCTCGCCACATCCGCAAAGCCCACCGCCGCCCCCTCGTTGCCCAGCGAATAGACCAGCGTCCGCCCGTCCGGCGTCAACGCCACGCGGTTCGGATAAGTCGAGGTGGCAATCTCCCCGATTACCCGGTCCTTGCCCGTATCAACCAGGACAATCTTGTTACTCTCCGCATTAGTCAGATAGATAGTCCGGCCGTCCCGGGAAAGCACCCCGCCCTGCGGATACTTCCCCGTCGGGATCAACCGCGTCTCCCCCGTGGCGATCTCAATGGAAGCCAGCGTCCCGCTGTTCGTGTTCGATACGTACGCCCGCTTGCCCCCCGGGCCGAACAGCACCATGTGCGGCGACTTACCCTGCACCTCGAACTTCCGCAGCACCTTCCGCTCTTTCGGGTCAATCAACAGCAGCCCATCGGGATTCTCAATCGTCACCACCAACTGCCCCGTCTGCGGATGCACCGCCATGCCGTGCGGCCGCCGGTACTCGCCAAGGTCAATCACCCCGGTCTTCTGCCGCGTCGCCGCGTCGAGAATCGAAATGGTATTGCCGCCTTTGCCCGCGTACTGCATCCAGAGAATCCCATTGTCGGTAACATAGAGCGACTTACCATCCAGCGAACGAACAATCTCATGCGGATAGACACCTACTTTCACTTCACTGGTACGCTCCCCGGTGAACTTATAGAAGCCCACCTTACCCGACACCTTTTCCACCACCGCCAGATCCGGCTGTGCTTGCACCGCCACGGCCACAAAAAAGAAAAACAGACGCATAACGCCGCTAGCATATCGCACCATAATGGAGAAATGACCCGCCGGAACTGGCTGTGCGCCCTGGCCCCGCCCCTCGCCCGCGCCGAAGATTGGAGCCCCCTCTTCGACGGCGCCACCCTCCACGGCTGGAAGCCCGCCCCGTTCCCCGGCCAGGGCCCGGTCTCCCTTCGCGATGGCACGATCATCCTCGGCAAGGGCGACCGCATGACCGGCATCGTGCTCACCCGCCCCTTCCCCACCATCGACTACGAACTACGCTTTGAAGCCGCACGCCTCGAAGGCAACGACTTCTTCGCCGGCCTCGTCTTTCCCATCCAAAACGCCTTCTGTTCCTGGATCTGCGGCGGCTGGGACGGCTCTACCGTGGGTCTATCGAACCTCGACGGCTTTGACGCCTCCGAAAACGAAACCTCTCTGGCGCGCGACTTCCAGCGAGGCCGCTGGTACCGCTTCCAACTCTCCGTCACCCAGGACCGCCTCCGCGCCTCCATCGACGGCGCCTCCGTCATCGATCTCGACGTCCGCCGCCACGAATTCTCCCTTCGCTTCGACGATACCGACCTCGCCCGCCCCCTCGGCTTCGCCTCCTACGGCACCGTCGGCGGTCTGCGCCAGATCGCGTGGCGGCGCACCGGATAGGCGGCGCACCGGATAGGATAAGCTAATAGGTCGTAACGGGTTGCCCCAAGGCAAGGAGAGTAAGGAAGTCAATCTATGAATCGTCGATTTTTTATCATGAGTTCCGTCGCGGGCCTGTCCGCCGCGCAGACCACGCGGACCAACGCCAGCCCGAACGACACCGTGCGCGTGGCCGTTGTCGGCTGCGGCGGCCGCGGCTCCAGTCACATGGGCGCCTGGACCTCGCTGCCCAACGTCCAGTTGGCCGGCCTCGTCGATGTGGACGACAGCCACTCGGAGCGCTACATCGGCCAGTTGCAGCGCCGCAACCTCAATCCCGTTCCCACCTACCGCGATATCCGCAAGGTGCTCGATGACAAGAACGTCGACGCCGTCTCCATCGCTACGCCCAACCACTGGCATACCCTGCAGACCATCTGGGCCTGCCAGGCCGGCAAGGACGTCTACGTCGAAAAGCCCTGCTCCCACAACGTGTTTGAAAGCCGCCAGATCGTCGCCGCCGCCCGCAAGTACGGCCGCCGCGTCCAGCAGGGCAGCCAGAGCCGCTCCTCGCCCGCTCTCCAGGAAGCCGTGCAGAAGATGCGCGCGGGCGAACTCGGCGATGTCTACATGGCCCGCGGCCTCTGCTTCAAGTCCCGCAACACCATCGGCAAAACCCCCGTCGAACCCGTGCCGCCCGGCGTCGACTACGACATGTGGACCGGTCCGGCGCCCCTCCGGCCCTTCACCAAAAACCGTTTCCATTACAACTGGCACTGGTTCTGGGACACCGGCAACGGCGACCTCGGCAACCAGGGCATTCACGAAGTCGACATCGCTCGCTGGGGCCTCGGCGTCACCCACCCCACCAAGGTCAGCTCCATGGGCGGTAAGTTCATGTTCGACGACGACCAGGAGACGCCGAACACCCAGATGTGTACTTTCGAGTTCAACGTCGGCGGCAAGACGAAGTTCATGAGCTTTGAAGTGCGCCACTGGTTGAGCAATCACGAAGCCGGCATCGGCGGCGAAAAGGCGGGCAATACCATCGGCAACACCTTCTACGGCTCCGAGGGCTACCTCGTCATCGACGGCTACAACAAGTACTACACGTTCATGGGAAAAGAAGGGCGTCCCGGCCCCTCGCGGGTCGAACGCGATACCCACTTCGCCAACTTCATCAACGCGGTCCGCAGCGCCAAATCCTCCGATCTGACCGCCGAGATTGAGGAGGGCGCGCTCTCGTGCGTGCTGGTCCACCTGGCCAACATCTCCTACCGCCTCGGCCGCACCCTCAACTGGGACGAAAAGACCTGGACGGTAAAAGGGGACCCCGAAGCGACCGCCATGCTAACCCGGAACTACCGCAAACCCTACGTCGTTCCCGAGAAGGTCTAACGAACCGTAACTCGTAACTCCCCTGCGCCGCGTGCCCTCCACCCGAGGCCGCGGCGCAGGTTTGTAATGCTCCTGCACAAAGGCGCGTGCTTCCCCGACCCGGCCGGCCGGGTCGCCCGCCAACCTACCCTCCACCCGATCCCCAAGGCCGAACCGCGCTACCTCTGACACAACCCGCAACCTGCCGCCCCGCATCGCGGAACGCCCATCCCCCCGCCACACCTCAATCCATCAGTGCAAACGTCATCACGTTCGCCCCCGCCGCCAACGTCACGTACTGCCGCCCGTTCACGCTATACGTCATCGGCGAAGTCTTGATCGTCGCATGCAGGGGCATCCGCCACAGCGTCTTCCCGTTCCGCTCATCCGCCGCCACAAAGTAACCGCTCGGATCGCCATAAAACAGCAGCCCCCCCGCCGTCCCCAGCAACCCCGCCACCCGCTTGCCATCCACCGGCCCCGTCAGCGGCACCTCCCAGGCGATCGCGCCCGTCTCAATGTGCAGCGCCCGCAGATACTTCCGCCCCGGATCCTCCGGCGGCCGCGCCGTCTTCCAACTGCCCGGCAGCTGGTTCACCGTGCACTTCTCAATCGCAATAATCGTGTACAGCTTCGTCGTCGGACTCCACGTCGTCCCGTTCCAGTTCGTCGCATGATCCGGGCAGCCCAACTCGCTCGGCGGCAGCTTCTGCGGACGCCCGTCCGCCCCAATCCCGCTCGCCCACGTCAGACGATGGAGAAAGGACTTGCCCAACAGCAGCTTCCCATCCGTCCGGTCGAACACATAGAAAAAACCGTTGCGATCGGCATGGAGCAGCAGCTTCCGCGGCTGCCCGCGATAGACCGTATCCACCAGCACATTCGGTTCGGTCGCGTCCCAATCATGCGTATCGTGCGGCGTGAACTGATAGTGCCATTGGAGCTTCCCGTCAGCCGCGTTCAACGCCAGCACCGAGTCGGTGTAGAGGTTATCCCCCCCGCGCTGCCGGTCGTCCGAGTTCGGCCACGGGTTGCCGGTCGCCCAGTACAACGTATCGGTGGCCGCGTCATAGGAGCCCGTCAACCAAGTCGAACCGCCGCCCAGCTTATGGCCGCCGCCCACCCACGTCTCAATCCCCGGCTCCCCATCCGCCGGCACCGTCCAATGCCGCCAAACCCGCTCGCCCGTTGTACCCCGATACGCCGAAATAAACCCCCGAATCCCCCAGTCGCCGCCTGCCACCCCGGCCACCACCATGTCCTTCACCACCAGCGGCGCAATCGTCCCGCCGTACTTCTGCGGCTCGTCCCACAGAACCGCCTCCCACACCAGCCGCCCCGTCACCCGGTTCAGCGCCAGCAGATGCGCGTTATCCGTCACAAAAAACACGTTATCCCCCAGCAGCGCCACCCCGCGGTTGGTCCCCAACGAAGGGTCCGACACGAGACCCGGCGTCCGCGGCCGCGCGTACTGCCACAACGGGTGCCCGGTCACCGCCGAAACCGCGTGCACCTGGTTGGGCCCCGTCAGGTACATAATTCCATCGGCTACCAACGGCACGGTTTCGAGGCCAAAATAACGCATGTTCTCATGGAAATACGGCGTATCCGGCAGAAACTGCGACCACAACGGAATCGTATACGACCAAACCAACTGCAGCTTATGCACGTTCGCCGCACTGATCTGCGCAAGCGGACTATAACGATTGCCGCTCAGGTTGCCGTTATAAGTAAGCCACTCCCCCGGCGCCGGATTTTGCACCCGGGCAAAGGAGAGGGCCCCCGGCCCCGCACTCGCCGGCGCCCCCGCCCCGGGCTTCACCCCGCTCAGCGAGCTCAGATACCCAAGCAGATCCTGCAGCTCCTCCGCCGAAGCCTTCGCCGCCGGCATCGCCGAGGCCGTCTCTTCAATCACCCGCGCCCCCTCGGACAACGCCACCGCATGCAGCCCGCCGCGCAGGTCCTGGATGCCGATCTCGTACGCGCTCCGGCTCCGCGCAAACCCGCGCAGCACCGGCGCCGCGGTCCGCTCCAGCCGTACCACCTGATAGCCGGGCGCCAGCCGCGCCGACGGGTCCACCAACGCCTCGCGGAGTTGATCGACGGTCAGCTCCAGCGCAATGCCGGATAGGTCCGGACCCACCGCCGCCCCGCGCCCGGAGACCATATGGCAACCAGCGCACTGGCCCTTGCCAAAGAAGTACGCGCTACCCGCCGCGCGGTCCCCCGGCACCTTCGCCTCCGCCGCCGACGCGTTCAGGCTCACCACCAGCGCCACCAAACCATCCAGCGTCGCCTCCGGCAGCGCAAACCCCGGCATCCCGGCCACCGGAATCCCGCGCGTGATCACATTCCGCAAACTCTGCGCCGACCGCCGCCGCAGCCGCAGATTCCCGGCCAGCCCCGGCCCCTGCTGCGAGCCCCGCGCGTCCGCCCCGTGGCACCCGGCACAGAGTTGGGCGTAGGTCTGCGGAATATCAGGCTGCGCCCCAAGCGGAAGGAGACCCAGCAGAAGGAGGAAAACAACCGGCATCTTGCGATTACAACACAAGGAGCTGCAAAGTAGGAGTAGTCTAGGAAGGTGCCTTCCCCACTGACCGGAAACCACGCCGCCCTCCTCGCCGCCCTCACCCTGGCGGCCATCGGCGCCCTCGCGCAGGATCACGAAAAGGCCTTCGCCGAACTCTCCGAACGCCGCCTCCGCGCCGACCTCACCTTCCTTACCTCCGAACCCCTCAACGGCCGCCTCTCGCTCGAACGCGGCTCCGAAGTCGCCCTCCACTGGATCGTCTCCGAGTTCACCAAAGCCGGCCTCCAACCCGCCGCCAACGGCTCCTACCTCCAACCCGTCCCCCTCATCGAATTCCGCAGCGACCGCGAAAAGTCCGGCCTCACGCTCACCCGCAACGGCGCCGCCAAAACCTACCGCGGCACCGACGCCTCGGTCTCCTTCCCGAAAAACACCAACCTCGCCGGCCCCGTTGTCTTCGCCGGCTTCGGCATCACCGCCCCCGAACTCGGCTACGACGACTACGCCGGCCTCGACGTCAAAGGCAAAGTCGTCCTGATCTTCGACCACGAACCCCAGGAAGACAACCCGGCCTCCCGCTTCAGCGGCAAAGGCAACACCCGCTACGCCGGAACCTACGTCAAACTCAAAATCGCCCAGCAGCACGGCGCCATCGCCGTCCTGCTCATGCCCGAACCCAACCGCCAGCACCCGTCCAACGAAGAGCGCCGCGCCCGCATCCCCGGCTCCGCCCTCCGCTCCTCCCGCCTCCCCCAGCAGACCCTCGCCGACAGCGAGATTCAAATCCCGCTCGTCAACCTAAGCGAGGCCCTCGGCAAGGAACTCGTCGCCGCCACCGGCCGCACCGCCGGCGACATCCACGCCGCCATCGACCGCACCCTCCAGCCCGCCTCCCAACCCCTCCCCGGCATCACCGCCGACCTCGCCATCGTCAACGCGGAAATCAAGCGCGCCGAAACCCAGAACGTCGTCGGCCTGCTCGAAGGCACCGACAAGAACCAGGAGACCATCCTCATCACCGGACACTTCGATCACGACGGTCCCGCCTTCAACCTCGGCGCACTCTTTCCCGGCGCCGATGACAACGGCTCCGGTACGGTCGGCGTTGTCGCCCTCGCCCATGCCTTCCTGAAGGCCGGCGTCAAGCCCCGCCGGTCTATCCTGTTCGCCGTCTTCGCCGCCGAAGAGCGCGGCCTCCTCGGCAGCTATCACTACGCCAACCATCCCTTGCGCCCCATCGCCGGCACCCGCGCCGTCATCAACTTCGACATGATCGGCCGCAACGAAACCCCGAGCACCCAAACCGACGGCCTCATCGACATCGCCGCCGACACCTCGAACGAAATAAACCTCGTCGGCGCTTACTACAGTCCCGAGTACGCCCGCGCCGTCGAACGCGCCAACGAACGCGTCGGCCTCCGCATCAGCAACAAATGGGACATGGAACCCGCCCTCAACGTCTTCTTCCGCAGCGACCAGTATCCGTTCGTGCTCAAAGACATCCCCGCCATGTGGTGGTTCACCGGCTTCCACCCCGAGTATCACCAGGTGACCGACACCGTCGACCGCATCAATTTCCCCAAAATGGTGAAGATCCTGAAGCTTGCCTATTGGTCCTGCCTCGACTTCGCCAATACGGAAAAACCACCCCGTTTCGTCGCCGTGACGAAACAATAACGAGGAAACCCCACGGGGTCCACCTAACTCTCCTTCAGAACCTCGTCCAGGCGCCGGGCTAGGGTAACCAGTCGCCCCTCCGCCTGCTCCGCCTGCCGCAACTGATCGGCCAAGTGCATCGCCGCCAAAACGGCCACTCGCCCGGCGTCCAAATTAGCCCCCCGCGCAATCGTCCGCATCAAAGCGTCCACCCGCAAGGCGCACTCCTCCACGTCCGCCGGGTTTCCGGTCGTGGCCAAGTTATATACCTGGTTGAAAACGGTGACGCGAACCTTGACGGGATCCGGGGGGGCAGCGGCATCCATCTCGGGATCCTTACGATTCGGCTAGGCGGTCCATCTGACCCAGCAGTCTCTCGATCCGATTCTTCACCTGCTTCCGCTCCGCGCGCAACAACTCCAATTCTTTCTCTGCATCGGAAGAGGATGATTGAAAGGCTTCAAGAGCCGCTACCGCTTTTCGCGTCACCGCTTCCGATTCCCGCAATTGCTCCCGCAGCGATAGGTTCTCTTCCCGCAGTTTCTCAATCAAGCCAACGGCCTTGAGGATTCGCTCCTCAAGGCCTTGAAGGCTGTCGATATCTTCGACCGGGTGTGCCATAGGAATCAGGCTAGGGCCGCTTTGGCTTTCTCTACCAGCGCGGCGAACGCGGATGCATCACTGGCGGCTATGTCGGCCAGCATCTTGCGGTTCAGCTCAACACCAGCCTTCTTGATACCTGCCATGAACTTGCTGTACGAAATCCCGCCTAAGTGGCAGGCCGCATTGATGCGAACAATCCAAAGCGAACGGAAGTTGCGCTTCTTCTGCCGGCGACCGACAAAAGCATAACGCAGGGCTTTTTCCACCGCCTCCTGCGCCGCGCGATTCAGCTTCGACTTAGTGAGGAAGTAACCCTTGGCGCGCGCCAGGGTCTTCTTCCGGTAATTCGTACGTTTAGTAGATCGTTTTACACGAGGCACGTTTGTCTCCTTATGAGTGAATTAGTCTTTCCGGCGGATCGGGCACGTGCAAGGAGCCGCGGCCGCACGGGGGGCGGGCTGCCCTAGTAGGGCAGCATCCGCTGCATTTCGGGGCTGTTGGTCACGTCCATTACGACGTCTCCCTTCAGCTTCCGCTTCCGGGCGCGGCTCTTGCCCGACAGCAGGTGGCGAGCGTTGGCGTGATGCCGCATCACCTTACCTGAGCCGGTCTTTTTGAAGCGCTTCTTGGCGCCCTTATGCGTTTTCAACTTCGGCATGGGACTTCCTTGGGGGAATAATCACGGGTCATCGAAGCACGCACCTACCCGGCGCGCGTCCCCAGACACCTCTGTCAGGATACCACGGTCAGGCTCTTCTCGTAATATCCCCAGACAAAAGGTGGTTCGGCCGCCTCGCGCACCAGTACAAAGCCATTCCGGCCCGTGAAGAACCCGAGCGACCGCGCGTTCCGTAACGGCGCATGCAGGATCATCGCCCCCATCCGCGCCGCCCCGCTGCGCCCAGCCACCGCATCGAGCATTTTCTGCGCCAAACCCAACCCCTGGTAGGCCGGCAGCACCCCGATCTGATCGATCAGCACATACCCCTCGAGCGGTAAACCTCCCGCCATCGCCCCATGCTCAACGCTCCAGTCGGCCTCCCCGCTCCCCAACGCCCGCAAAAACCCCACCACCCGCCCCTCCTCCACCGCCACCACCGAGTAAGCCGAGCCCCCCAGTCTGCGGGCGTACTCCGCGGCCGAAGCCACATAGACGAGGTATCCCTCACTCCCCCGCGCTGTCTCCGGTCGAAAGCGCACCGCCTCCGCCACCGCCGCCACCCCGGCGCCATGCTCCGCCCGCGCGGGCACCACCGTCACCATCGTCTACGGCAGGCGCGCCCCGTTCGCCTTGAGCGAACGGGGCGTGCCCGTACTGTCCAGATAGCGGATCACCAGCGCCATCGTCAAACTGTCCCGGCGGTCGTCAAAACGACCGCGCAGCACGGAGATCACCTTTCCCCCCCCGGCCGAATCCCCCGCCAGATAGCCGTTCGCCAGCGTGTAATTCAGCGAAACCTTTGTGCCATCGGCCAGCACCACCGTCGCCGCCTTCTCCCCAAATACCACTGTGCCCAGCCGCTCCCCCCGGTTCTCCGCGTCCAGCGACAACAACTCCCACCGGCCTTCCACCGAAGCCGGCAGCACCGCAGCCACGCAGAACAAACCAGCTAGAAGGAGACGCAGCATAACCCGATACCGGCGGCAGGCCTAGCCCTGCTCCTCCTTCCACTCCTCGTACCAGGCCATCTGAATCGCCTCCAGCTTTCCCTCGTTCGACTTCATCGGATCATCCGCGAAATCCGGCAGCGCCAGCACCCATTCCCGCAGGTCCGTAAATCGCACTTGCAGCGGATCCACCCCGGGATGCACCTCGAGCAAACTCAGTCCAATGTCTTCAAAATCCTGCCAGGTCAGCTTTTTCATTCAATTTTCGTCCCTTTCAACGCACCCCGCACCGCGCTGTTCATCATCGCCTCGGCCAGGCCGCGCGAGGCGTGGTCGAGCGCCTCCATCTTCTGCTGGATTAATACGTAATCGTCGCCATGATAACTCAACAGCAGCTCGTTGATGGCTAGGTCGATCGCTGCTCGCTCGGCCGGCGGCAGCGCAAACCACGCCTCGTCCTGCTTGGCCTTCTCGACGGCGGCCAGAATCCGGTCGGCTTCAACTCGCGTCTCCCGCACCTGCCGCTCTTTGAAATCCTCCTCGGCCTTATCGAAACTCTCGAGGATCATCGCCTCCACCTGCTCATCCGTCAGGCCGTAGCTTGGCTTGATCTCTACCGCCTGCTCCTTGCCCGTCCGCAGGTCCTTGGCCGATACCCGCAGGATCCCGTTGGCGTCGATCAGAAAGCGCACCTCAATGCGCGCCATCCCCGCCATCACCGGATCGAGGTCTTTGAGATCGAACCGCGCCAGCGAACGGCAGTCCTTGGCCAACTCCCGCTCGCCCTGCAGCACATGAATCAACACGTTCCGCTGCCCGTCGACGGCGGTGGTGAACTGCTCGGTCGCCGAGGCCGGAATCGTCGAATTGCGCAGGATCAGCTTACTGACCACCCCGCCCATCGTCTCGATCCCCAGCGACAGCGGCGTCACATCGAGCAGCAGATGATCCTCCACCGTACCGGCCAGAATCCCCGCCTGCACCGCCGCCCCCAGCGCCACCACCTCGTCCGGGTTCAGCTCCGTATGCGGCTCGGCCTCAAACAGCGCCCGCACCGCCTGCCGCACCAGCGGAATCCGCGTCGACCCGCCCACCAGCACCACCTCATCGATCGCGGCGGGCTGCAATCCGGCGTCCCCGAGGCAGGACCGGCACGAGGCCAGCGTCCGCTCAATAATCGGGGTGATCAGTTGATCGAACACCTCGCGCGGTAGTTGCCGCCGGTACTCGCGGCCCCCGTCGTCAAAAGTAATCGTCGTCACGGGCCGCGTCGACAGCTCATGCTTGGCGTCAATGATGGCGCGGCGCAGCCGCTGCAGCGCCTCGTGGTTGCCGCTCAGGTCCGCCCCCCACTCGCTGGCGATATCCTCAAGCGCCACCCGCAGCAGCAGGTTATCAATGTCATCGCCCCCGAGATGCGTATCGCCGTGCGTCGCCAGCACCTCAAACAGGCCCTCCTGCAGCTTCAAAATCGAGACATCGAAGGTGCCGCCGCCGAAATCGTACACCGCAATCGTCCCGTTCTGCCGCTTATCGAGGCCATAAGCCAGCGCCGCCGCCGTCGGCTCGTTCACGAGGCGCAGCACCTCGAGACCCGCAATGCGCCCGGCGTCCTTGGTCGCCTGCCGCTGCGCGTCATCAAAATACGCCGGCACCGTAATGACGGCCTGCGTCACCGGCTCGCCCAAAAACGCCTCGGCGTTCTGCTTCAACTGCCGGAGAATATAGGCGCCCACCTCGGGCGGCGTCACCTCCCGGCCGCCCACCGCCAGCCGGATGACGCTCTCGCTGCCCGGCGCGACGGGAAACGGCAAAAGCGCCAACTCCCCGGCCACGTCCGCCGCCCCGCGTCCCATCAGCCGCTTGGCCGAGTAAACCGTGTTGGCCGGGTCGGCCAGCAGCGCCTGCTGCGCCGCCGCTCCCACCACGGGCTCGGCACCCGCCGGAAACGAAACAACGCTCGGCACCAGCGCCGCGCCGTCCGGCCCCAAGATCACCTTGGGCGCGGTCAGATCGAGAAACGCAACCAGCGAATTGGTCGTCCCCAGGTCGATTCCCACCACCCGGGGAGGCGCCGATTCCTGGCCGGAGTCGGGGGAGCCGAAGTCGATTTGAAAGACTGACATGACTGTTTATGAAAGTGCCTGTTGCGCATCGCGCACGAGATTTTCTATGTAGCGGCGCCGGTTGAGCAGGGCCCGCAACTGCCGCAGCGTCTCCGCCGCCGGATTGGCATCGTAGCGGAGGAATAGCGCCTCGCGTTCACTATCGAGCGCCTCCCGCAGCGCGAGAAAACGGTCGAGCGCCTCCCGGATCGGCCCACGGGCCTCCGCCTCCCCCTGCCGTAGCTCCTCGAGAGCCATGTTCAGTTCGAACACCTCCTCGAGAAGTTCCGCCGGCGGCGGATTCCCCCGGCTGTCCCCGGCTTCGAGACCGTTGTTCTGCAACACGTACTCGGCGCGGGCCTGCGGATCCCGCAGCACCCGCCAGGCGTCGTTCAGCAGGCTCGTGAAATCAAGCGCGTATTGCTGCTCCGCCGCCGTGGCGCGCCCGAACCGATCCGGGTGGTACTGCTTGCTCAGAACATAAAACCGGCGCTGGAGCTCCGGGAGATCCAGCGCCAGAGTAACCGGAATTCCGAATACCGCGAAGTAGTCGGAGGGCAGGGAACTCATGCCGTAAAGGAGGTCCCGCAACCACAGGACTTCTTGGCGTTCGGATTGTGAAACTCAAAGCCGGACTGCATCAGGCTCTCATGATAGTCGAGCGTCATCCCGTCCAGATAGATAAAGCTCTTGGGATCGACAAACACCTGGACCCCGTCGTAATCGAAAACCTTATCGGTCGGACGCGGCTTCAAGTCAAACTTGAACTGATAACTCAGCCCCGAGCAGCCGCCGCCCAGCACCCCGAGGCGCAGCCCGCCCTGCACACCCTGCTTTTCGAAGGCCTGCCGGATCTTGGAGATCGCTTTGGGAGTAACGTCGATCATAGGTTAGTGAGCCTGCAGGAGCGGCGCGGCGCCCTGTTTCACCTTGTAGTCGTTGATGGCGGCCTTGATGGCGTCCTCGGCCAGCACCGAGCAGTGAATCTTCACCGGCGGCAGCGCCAGCTCACTCACAATGTCAGTGTTTTTAATCGCGAGCGCCTCATCCACCGTCTTGCCCTTCAGCCATTCGGTGGCCAGCGACGAACTCGCAATCGCCGACCCGCAGCCGAAGGTCTTGAACTTGGCGTCGTCGATGATCCCCGTCTCCGGATTCACCTTGATCTGCAGCTTCATCACGTCGCCGCACTCCGGGGCCCCCACCATGCCGGTGCCGACCTGCGCGTCGTTCTTGTCAAGCGATCCCACGTTCCGCGGGTGGTTGTAATGATCGAGTACTTTGTTCGAATAAGCCATGTGAGTCTCCGAATGTTAGTGAGCGGTCCACTGGACCTTGCTTAAATCAATCCCTTCTTTCACCATCTCGTACAGCGGCGACAGTTCGCGCAGCTTGGTGACGACGGCGATCATCTTATCGGCCACGTAGTCAATCTCGGCCTCGGTGTTGAAACGGCCCAGGCCGAAGCGGATCGAGGTGTGCGCCATATCGTCGCCCAGCCCCAGGGCCTTCAGCACGTAGCTGGGTTCCAGCGTCGCCGAGGTACACGCCGAACCGGAACTGACCGCGATGTCGTCAATCCCCATCAGCAGGCTCTCGCCCTCGACGTAGGCAAAACTCATGTTCAGGTTGTGCGGCAGCCGGTGCTCCATCGAACCGTTGATGAAGACCTCATCGAGCGCGGCCTCCAGGCGCGCCCGCAGCCGGTCGCGCATCCCCCGCAGCCGCTGCGACTCTTCGGGCATCTCGGCCTGCGCAATCGCGCACGCCTCACCAAGGCCGACAATCCCCGGCACGTTCAGCGTGCCCGACCGCATTCCGCGCTCGTGCCCGCCGCCGTCCATCTGCGCCGTCAACTGCACCCGCGGCGCCTTCCGGCGCACGTACAGCGCCCCGACGCCCTTGGGGCCGTACATCTTGTGCGCCGTCACCGACAGCAGATCCACCTGATCGGCGATGACATTCACCGGAATCTTGCCCACCGCCTGCACGGCATCTGTGTGGAACAGCACGCCGCGCTCCTTGGCCATCTTGCCGATCTCCGCCACGGGCTGTACCACCCCAATCTCGTTGTTGGCATACATGATGCTGATCAGGATCGTCTGGTCCGTAATCGCCCCGCGCAGCATGTCCAGATCGATCCGGCCGTCGCCCATCACCGGCAGGTAGGTCACCCGGCAGCCCTTCTTTTCCAGGTGCTTGCAGGTATCGAGCACCGCCTTGTGCTCGGTCGCCGCCGTAATGATGTGGTTTCCTTTCTCGGCGTACATCTCCGCTACGCCTTTAATGGCCAGGTTGTTGGACTCGGTGGCGCCGCTTGTAAAGACGATCTCCTTGGCGTTGGCGCCAATGAGGGAGGCAATCTGCCGCCGGGACTTCTCTACGGCCTCCTCCGCCTCCCAACCATAGGCATGGTTGCGGCTGGCGGCATTGCCGAAATGCTCGGTGAAATAGGGCAGCATGGCCTGAAGAACCCGGGGGTCCAGTTGCGTCGTCGCGTGGTTGTCGAAATAGATAGGTTTCATAGTTCCTGCCAAAGTCACTGGCGATTTAAAACAGTTAAGGACGGGCCGCCGGCCCGCGCCGGGGGGACAGGCCCCGCACCCGGTTCCGCATCACTCGCCAAATCGATCATGGTCATGGTGGTCAGCAGCGAAATGATACCTTCATGGATGCGCCGCAACGGGTCGCGAATCGAGCATTTTTGATGGTGCTCGCAATCTCCGTTCTCGGTAAAGCACGAAGTGAGAAAAATGGGGCCATCGATGGTGCGGACGATGTCAAAGGCCGAAATCTCCTCCGGCGGACGGCTCAGCCGGTAGCCGCCGTTCGATCCGTGCTCGGAGACCAGAAAACCTCCCCGAACCAGCGCCTGCAGAATCTTCGCCAAAACGGGCGAGGGCAGACCATACCGCTCGGCAATCTCCTTCGCGCTAGCCGAACGGGGACGGGCGGCCGTCAAATGCCGCATCGCAATCAGTCCATAATCGGCTTTCTTAGTCAGCTTCAACATGCCATCAATGTACGACTATTTAAGTCCGCAATTTCAGTCTAAGCGGGGTTGGCGTCTCCTGTCAAGCTCTATTGCTAGTGCTTTGAACGACTTAAATTCGGTCCACTTTGGTCCGCATTCTATCTTGTACAATGGTTGCAATGGGTGAAAAGAAGGATGCACAGCGCACTTCGGACTCGAAAGCCCTATCGCAGTTTCTCTGTATTGACGATACCCCTTTCGGGAGGCAAATGGTCTCTCCACCGCTGATGCCGTTGTCGCTTGCGCTGCCCGAATCGCCGTACACTGCCGCCTGATGATCCGCCTCTTCCGAGTTTTCGTTCCCACCGCCACGCTCGCGCTCCTGATCTCGGAATCGGTGCTGATCCTGTTCTGCCTGGTTCTGGTCTCGGTTCTGGTCCACGACCTCGATCCGGAATTTTTTCTGTTTGACCAGGGCGGCTTGCCGCGGATGCTGCTGGTAGTGGCGAGCATGCTGGCCGGCTTCCATTTTCAGGATCTCTATACAACCCTGCGCGTCCGCAGCCGGCTTATCCTGCTTCAGCAGATCACGATGGCGATCGGCATCAGTTTTCTCTGTCAGGCGCTGCTCACCTACCTGAGTCCCGACCTGATGCTTCCCCGTTGGGTGATGATTTACGGATCGCTGGTCATGCTCCTGGTGCTTCCAATCTGGCGCTTGGCCTTTCTCCGCCTCGCGCTGTCGACCCTGGGCCAGACGAAAATTCTCTTCCTCGGTGGCTCCAGCGTCCTCGTCGACATCGCCGAACAGATCGCGGCCAAGCCGGAGTTGGGCCTGCAGGTGGTCGGCTACCTCGACGACGGCGAGGAGACGCCGTTTCACGACAGGCTGCCCCACCTTGGCGGCATCGGTGAACTCCGGCAGGTAGCCGCCACCATCAAACCGGACCAGATCGTGGTCGGACTGCCCGAACGCCGGACCCGCATGCCGGTTTACGAACTGCTCGATCTGCGGCTTTCGGGCATCTCGGTCATCGAAGCCTCGGCGCTCTATGAATCCACCTTCGGCCGGGTTTCGACTCGCGATCTCCGGCCTTCGCAGCTAATCTATTCCACCGAACTCGGGCCGGGCGCCGGGAGCGTCCTGTTCCAGGCCGTCTACTCCTGGCTCCTGGCTCTGGTGGGACTGGTCCTGCTGTCGCCGGTCATGCTGCTGGTCGCCCTCCTCGTGCGGATCACCTCTCCCGGGCCCATTCTTCACCGGCAGCAGCGCGTGGGACTGAACGATGTTCCGTTTACAGTCCTGAAGTTCCGGTCCATGACCGCCAATGCCGAGGCGCGCACCGGCGCCGTCTGGGCGAAAAAGAACGATCCCCGCATTACCCCGCTCGGCCGCTATCTGCGCCTGTTCCGCCTTGACGAATTGCCGCAGTTCTTCAACGTCCTGCGCGGAGAGATGAGCTTTGTGGGCCCGCGGCCCGAGCGGCCCGAATTCGTCAAGGCGCTCTCTGAGAAGATTCCCTTCTACCGGCAGCGTCACTTCGTCAAGCCCGGCATTACCGGTTGGGCGCAGATCAATCACAAGTACGGCGATACGGTGGAAGACACCATCACCAAACTCGAATACGATCTTTACTACATCAAACACATCTCCCCCTCGCTTGACCTTTACATTGTTCTCAACACTCTCAAGACAGTTGTCCTGGGGCGGGGGGCGCAGTAGCGGATGCATGGCAGGACGCACGGTCGAGGACGCACGATCGATTGACCTTGGCGCGGCGAGCCGCTAGAATACGGGTATGATGTTGAGCGGGGGTAACTCAATGGTAGAGTCACAGCCTTCCAAGCTGTTGGTTGCGAGTTCGAATCTCGTCTCCCGCTCCATTCTTCTACGGCCCCCATCCCCCCTCTGATCCGGCTGGCTGACGCTCTCCTTCATGTTGCTCTCCATTCTGGTGCCCGTATACAACGAGCGGACGGTAGTGAGGGCCAGCCTGATGCAGGTTCTCGCCGCGCCCCTTCCTGAAGGCGTCGACCGCGAAATCATCCTCGTCGACGACTGTTCGACCGACGGGACCGGCGTCATACTCGAGCAGTTGGTGCGCGAGCATCCGGCCATCCGCCTGTTCCGGAAGCCAAAGAATGAAGGAAAGGGCGCGGCCATCCGGACCGCCCTCGGCATGGCTGGCGGGGATTTCGTCCTCGTGCAGGACGCCGATCTCGAATACGACCCCGCCGAGTATCCCACCCTCCTCAAACCTCTACTCGAAGGCCGCGCCGATGCTGTCTTCGGCTCCCGTTACATGGCCGGCGAGCAGCGGCGCGTGTTGCGTTTCTGGCATTCGATGATCAATCAGACCATCACCCTGATCTGCAACATGTTCTCTGATCTCCACTGCACCGACATCGAAACCTGCTACAAAGTCTTCCGCACCGACCTGCTCAAAAGTATTCCCATCCGCTCGGACCGCTTCGGCTTTGAGCCCGAAATCACCATGAAGACCTCCAAGCGCAAGCTCCGCGTTTACGAGGTCCCGATAAGCTACCACGGCCGCACCTTTGAAGAGGGCAAAAAGATCGGCTGGAAAGACGGGGTCAAAGCACTCGGGGTAATCTTCTACTTCTGGCTCGTTGACGACCTCTACGCCGAAAGCTACGGGCGCCAGCACCTGAACAACCTCACCGGCACACCCCAGTACATCGCCTGGGCCACGGCCCTCCTGCGCCCCCACCTCGGCGACCGGATCGTCGAACTCGGCGCCGGCATCGGCGACTTTACCGGACGTCTGATGGGCCGCAAACTGGCCTACTACGCCTGCGAAAACGAACCGGTCTATCTCCACGCTCTGCGCAACCGGTTCCTCAAAACCCCCAGCGTCGAGGTGCTCGACCTCGCCGTTGATCACGCCGCCGCCCTCGAGCAACTGCCGGCCGACTTCGATACCGCCCTCATCATCAACAGTCTCGAGCGGATGCCCGACCCCGGCGCCAGCCTCAAACGCCTCGTCGCACGCCTCGCCCCGGGCGGCCGCGTCGTGATCCTGGCGCCGCACCTCCCCGGACTGTTCGGCTCGCTCGACCGCGAACTCGGCCACCTGCACCGCTTCAGCCGCACCAACCTCACCCGCCTGTTCGACGACGCGGGCCTTACCGTAGAATCGCTCCGCTCCCACAACCGCCTGGCCTCCGCCGCCTGGTGGATCAACTCCCGCCTGCTCCAAAGCCGGCGCATTTCCCGCGTCACCCTGAAACTGTTCGACAAAACCGTGTGGCTCTGGCGCCTGCTCGATCCGGTCGTGCCCCTGCCGGGTCTGAGTCTGGTCGCCGTGGGCCGGAAGCGCTGATGCGCGCCCTGCTGCTCGACTTCGACGAGCGGCGCCCGCGGCTGGGCGACATCGCCGAACCCGCCGCGGGCGAAGTGCGGCTCCGCATCCTCGAATGCGGCACCTGCGGCACCGACCGCGACCTGGCCGCGTTTGCCTTCGGCGCACCGCCGCCCGGAGAATCGCAGCTCATTCTCGGCCACGAAGCCCTCGCCGAGGTCGCCGCGTCGGAAAACCCCGGCCTCCCGCCCGGAACCCTCGTCGTCCCGGCCGTCCGCCGCGCCTGCCCCGGACCCTGCGCCTCCTGCGCCGCCGGCCGCCGCGACCTCTGCCTCACCGGCGCCTATCGGGAACGGGGCATCTTCGGCCTCCACGGCTACTGTGCCGAATGGGCCGTCGACAGCGCCGAAGACCTGTTTCCGATTCCCCCGGCCCTGGCCGGCGTCGCCGTCCTCGTCGAACCCATGAGCGTCGTCGAAAAGGCCTGCGATACGGCGGTTCGCCTCCATCCCGGCCACCCCGCCCACCTGCTCGTGCTCGGCGCCGGCGCAGTCGGCATCCTCGCCGCCTGGGCCGGGCTCCGGCGCGGCTGGCACGTCACGGTCGTCTCCCGCGAGCCGGCAGACGGACCCCGCGCCCGGCTTCTCGGCGCGGCCGGAGTTACCTACCGCACCACCCTCCCCGCCGCCGGCACCGCCGACCTGATTCTGGAAGCCTGCGGCTCCGCCTCCCTGGCCGCCGCCGCCCTCGCCTGCCTCCGCCCGCTCGGGGTCCTCGTCGTGCTCGGCGCCCGCAACACCACCGTAGAGCTGCCCTTTCTCGACCTCATCGTCGGCAACCAGACCATCGCCGGCACCGTCAACGCCGGCCCGGAACACTTCCGGCAGGCCATCGCCACACTGACGGCGCTCGAACCATCCTGGCTGCGCCCGATGATCGAGCGGCGCCCGCTTCACCGCGCCCCCGCATCACTCGCCGCCCCGGCCGCCGTCCCCGGCGGCGCTATAATTAAGGTGGTTCACACCTTCCACTAGAGGAATCATGAGTTATCCGTTTCGTCAGGCAATCTGCAACGAGGTCTTTCAAGGCTGGGACTTCGCCGAGCAGTGCCGCACCATTAAGCGTTTCGGCTACGACGGTATTGAAATCGCTCACTTTACCCTCGCCGACGACCCGGTCTCGCTCACCCCGGCCCGGCGCCGCGAACTGGCCCGTATCATCGTCGAAGAGGGCCTCGCGTTCGCCGGTCTCCACTGGCTCATGGTCGCACCCAAGGGCCTGCACGTCACCACCCCCGACGCCGCCCTCCGCGCCCGCAGTTGGCTCCACATCGCCACCCTCATCGACCTATGCGGCGATCTCGGCGGCGGCAAAATGATCTTCGGTTCCCCCGCCCAGCGTAAATCCACCGGCGGAGCCACCCGGCAGGAGGCAACCGCCCGCTACCTCGACGGTCTGCGCCAAGCCGCGCCCCATGCCGCCTCCCGCGGCGTCACCCTGCTCATGGAGCCCCTCCCCACTCACGACACCGACGTCCTCAACACCCTTGCAGAGGCCGCCGCCTGCGTCGCGGAAATCGGCAGCCCCGCCGTCCAGACCATGTACGATACCCACAACGCGGTCCTCGAAACCGAACCGCACGAACTCCTGGTCGACCGCTACTACGAGGTCATTCAACACGTTCATGTGAATGAGATGGATGGCAGGCATCCCGGCACCGGAGATTGGGACTTCAAGCCGGTGTTGCGCGTACTGGCCGCCAAAGGATACAAAGGCTGGATCTCTATGGAGGCTTTTGACTTTTCGGCGGGAGCCGAACGAATCGCCAAAGAGTCTGTTCAATACCTGCGGTCGGAGATCAATAAGTTATGAAACCGAAATTCGTAGTCACGGGTGGCGCCGGCTTTATCGGCTCGGCGCTGGTCCGAACGCTGCTGGCCGAGGGGGCGGGCCGCGTTGCTGTTGTCGATAACCTCGCCAGCGGTCATCTGGCCAATCTTGAGCAGGTGCAGGACCACGTCGAAACTCACGTCACCGACATCCGCGACTACGATGAGCTGCGGGAGATCTTCACCGGCGCTCAGTTCATCTGGCACCTGGCGGCCATCCCCTCCGTCCCCCGCTCCATTGCCGACCCCGTGCCCTCGCACGATGTCAACATCAACGGAACCTTCAACGTTCTCCGGGCGGCCCACGATGCCAAGGTGGAACGGGTTGTCTACGCCGCGTCCAGCTCCGCTTACGGCGATACGGAAGTGCTGCCCAAAATTGAATCGATGACCCCACATCCCAAATCTCCCTACGCCCTGCAGAAGCTCGTCGGCGAATACTACTGCAACCTGTTTACGGAGAACTTTGGTCTTGAAACCGTCGCCCTGCGCTTCTTCAATGTGTACGGTCCCCGGCAGGACCCGTCAAGCCCCTACTCAGGCGTCCTGTCGCTGTTCATGAAGCACCTGCTCGCCCGCACCTCACCCACCCTGTTCGGCGATGGCAACCAGAGCCGGGACTTCACCTACGTCGAAGACGTGGCGATGCTATGCCTGAAGGCCGCGCGTACACCCGGCGTCGCCGGCCGCATGTATAACGCCGGTAACGGTGGCCGCTACACGCTCAATGAGATCTGGGCCATGCTGCAGCAGATGGAGGGCGTTTCACTCCCGCCTCTATACGGCCCACCCCGGGCGGGCGATGTCCGCGATTCGCAGGCCGACACCACCGCCGCCGCGACCGAACTCGGCCATGCCCCGCGCTTCACCATGGAGCAGGGCCTGCGCTCGACCCTCGCCTGGTACCGGAACGCCACGGTATGAATCTTACTATTCAGAACCAGTTCGAGCGCAATTTCCTGACCACCTCGGTCGACTACGTCTTCAACTGGGCCCGAAAATCCTCGGTCTGGCCCCTCACCTTTGGCCTCGCCTGCTGCGCCATTGAAATGATCGCCTCAAGCGCCTCCCGGTTTGACATCGCCCGGTTTGGCTCCGAGGTCTTCCGGCCCAGCCCGCGCCAGAGCGACCTGATGATTGTCGCCGGCACCGTCACCCTCAAAATGGCCCCGGTCGTCAAACGGATCTGGGACCAGATGCCCGAACCCAAGTGGTGTATCTCAATGGGCGCCTGCTCAAGCGTTGGGGGGCCCTTCAACACCTACAGCGTGCTCCAGGGCATGGACCGCATCCTGCCCGTCGATGTCTACGTCACCGGCTGCCCGCCCCGTCCCGAGAACCTCTTCTACGCCCTGCTCAAACTCCAGGACAAGATCGACGCCACGCCCAACCTGATCCGGCGGCCGACCGCGGTCCGGCTGCACGAACAGATGCTCACCGACTTCCAGCGCCGGGTGATGGTGGCGCAGATTCAGAATCCGGTCGCCTGATGATCTCCGCGCCGCCACTCGATGCCCTGCCGTGGATGCATCACGGCTTTGGCACGCGCCATAGCCCACCCCCAGCCGGGCGCATCGCCACGCTACGGCAGATCCACTCGGCGACCGTCTGGTCGGTCCGCGACGTCTCGGGTTGCCTGGGCGAAGGCGATGCGCTCATCACCGACGAACCCGGGCTGCTGCTGGCCATTCGCACAGCGGACTGCGTCCCTATCCTGCTCGCCGACCCGGTCCGGAGAGTCGTCGCGGCCGTCCACGCCGGCTGGCGGGGGACCGTAGCGGGTGTTTTGACCCAAACTCTGAGCCAAATGCGCCAGAATTACGAAACGAAGCCAGCCGACCTCGTCGCCGCCATCGGTCCGGCCATCGGCCCCTGCTGCTTTGCCGTGGGCAGTGAAGTACCGCTTCCGGTCGTGGATGGCAGAGCCGACCTTTGGGCCGCAAACCGCCGGCAACTGGAAAATGAAGGAGTCACGCGCATCTGGAGCGCCGAACAATGCACGATGTGCAAGCCGGAAACTTTCTTCTCGTTCCGGCGCGACCGGGAGACCGGACGGATGATCTCCGCCATCGGCATCCGCTAAAGACATGAAAAAAGCCCCGTAACGGGATGGTTGCGGGGCCGGAGCAATTGGCAGTTCGGAAGAGGGGACAAAAAACGGGCGACGGACCCGGAATCAGGCCGAAACGAGCATGTCGTCGAACATCTCGTCCTGCACAAACTGCTTGCGGTCGTACTGTTCCTGGCAATCGATGCAGTAGGGCGTCCAGGGCACCGCATTCAGTCGCTTCCCGCTGATGTCGTCCTCGCAATGCATACAAATCCCATATTGATCGTGCTCGATGCGCTGGAGCGCAGCACGGACATTCCGCAACAACGCGGTTTCGCGGTCGAGAGTCCGGATGGCAAACTCGCGCTCGGAAGCACGCTGCACCTCATCAAGGGCGTCCGGACTCTTCTCAATCTCAATTCCCTCGCGATTGCGAAGCAAATAGGTCAACTCCGCCTGTTTTGCCTCAAGGATCTCGCGGTACTTCTTAATCTCTGCATTGGTCATGTGGTTTCTCCCTCTCTTTTGTTTCTAATGGTTTTGCTTAAAGTTGCCTGCTACGGAACATCGCGGTTACGATGCACTCACCAACTATAGACGTCCGAACCGGCGAAAAGGTTCTGCTTTCTTGATAAACTTTTCTGCGTGTTGGAGACGCATATTCTCACCCCAGCCCACTTGCCCCCCGCAATCCCCCACAGTGGGATTACAAACTTCTTTAGCACGATGAAATAAATTGCGGGAGTTCACAGAGTGTCGCCCTACGCTTTGCAATTTGTGGGCCATCTCGTTTCCAGGGCAAGATCCAAGGCGAACCGAACTACTCAAACCAAGCTAAATCCTGTGCCAACAGCAGTTCCCCGCCACTGTCTTGCTCTATCGGCACACTTCGGATCCACCATTAGTACTTTTGGTAGACGAAAACTCTCTCTTTCCGTTCCAAAATAGTTTTGGCTCTTTTTCAATTGGACGTTTTCAGCCAGAGTGGCTCATTTCCGCCCAATCGAGCCAAAAGCGAGACCTAGGGCGCGGCTGTCGGGCGGCAGGGTGAAGGCCGGACCGGCGGTAAGCTCCAGCCGTAGCGCGGGGGCCGCCCAAAGGTGTTCCGGAAGCGCCACCTCACCCCGGCAGCGGTCGCGCGGCAGCGTCAAAACGCCGAGCACCTGGCCTGCGTGCCGGACCGTCAGGGTGACGGGTCCGGGGCGGGGCTCCGTTTCCGCACGGTAACACTCAAAGAACAGGGTCTTTCCGGGACCTCCCAGGGTGATCTCCGCCCGCGGGTGCATCCATCGGAACCCCTGCTCGATCGGCTCCCATCCCTCCCCGAGCTGGCCGGAAAGAAACGGTTGGCTGAGTTCGACCACCGGCGCCAGTTCGCGCGCCCACTCGACGGTGGCTATTTCCCGGTAGTATCGGGTGATATTGCGCAGCGGCTTGCCGCCGGCGGCGTAGACGATGGCCTCGCCGGACAGGAGCGCGCCGCGGGCCTGCGGCCGCGGCAGCACGTGGCGCAACCGATCGCCCAGTTCCGGGTGGGAGTCGATGTTCTCCTCGCTGCCCGGCACGAGATAAACCCGGGCGCCCGGAATCAGCCGGAACGGGTCGTCGACCACAATATTCCAGAACTGGTCCGAACTGATTCCGGCCAGCAGGATCGTCTTGCCAGGGTGCAGCGCCACGGCCTGCTCCACGCCCCGGACCAGCACCCGCGCCGCTTCGGCCTGCCGCCGGTTGTAGAGCAGAATCTCCTGGCCAAGTAGATAGCTGCCGGCACCGTAGGCGGCCAGCGGCAGCACCATCAGCCGGGGGCGGCGCACCGCGGCGACGCCGAAGGCGAGGCCCAATCCCGCCGCCGGAACCACCATATAGTAATCCGTAATGTGCCCCGGCAGCAGCAGCACCGGCCCAAGACAGACCAGGAACCAGGCACCCCCGAAGAGCATCAGCCGATTCCGCTCGAGGAGACCCACGGCCACCAGCCCGCCCAACGCAAGCAGGGTCGCCCCTAGCAGGTACGGTGTTCGCGCATGCACCGACCAGGGAACGAAGGAGCCCATCGACATCAGCACGTACTGGCCGAGCGTGTGAAGGATCGAAAGAGGATGCGCGTTCATCGCATAGACCGGGCTGGTGTTCGCCGGCGCGATCCACCGGTTGCCCAGCGCGTAAGCCGCGCTTACCGCCAGCAGCGGCATCGTGGACCGCCACCGGTCCGGATAGCGGAGCAGCGCCAGCACGGGATAGACGACATTCAGTTCGAGCACCCCAAACCCCAGCACAAAGAAGATCCACTCGCCCAACCGGCGGCCCGCGTGCCGGCACAGCAGCGCCGACAGCAAACACCCCGGCCACAGAATCTGATTCATGGCGCTGGCCCAGGTGAGCGGCTGCGCGAGCGACGAATGCAGGGTCCAGCAAAGCGAGGCGACCACCGCCGCCACTCGCGAGGCCGTCCACAGGTACACGAGACGCGCAAACAGAACCAGGTTTGCGCACTGGGCCACAAAGATGGCGATGCGGAGCGGCTTGGCTTCGAGGCCAAACCAGGTGTAGCTGAGCAGAAACGGCAGACGGTCGCTGAGCGGCCGGATCGTCCCCTGGGCGCGCGGTTCGAACAGCGCCCGCAGCAGGGAAGGGAAGTCGAGGATTTCGGCGCTGATGCCCAGCCAGGCAAAGTCGTCCCGGGCGAACCACACGACAAAAGACTGCCGGTAGACGAGCAGGCAGACGAGTGGGGCGACTGCGAGCCAACCCCAGCGGCGAACCCAATTCATGGCCGCGACAACTCCGCGCGCAGGAAGATCAGGCCCAGTTCGCGAGGATCCACCGCGCCGGGCGGCACCTCCTTGTCCAGGCTAAACTCCAGCGTGATCGTCTCAGAAACCATCTCCGCGGCCGGGATCCTCCAGGCGAGCGAGTGGTTACCCGCCACGGTCATCGTCTGCGCGTCCAGGCGTTTCCCCGCCGCGCTCACCGCCAACGTCACCGGCCCGGTGGACCGAAAGATCACGTCCGGGAGCACCAACGCCGCGCGCAGCACCGCGCCTTTTTCTCTCGCCCCGGCCGGAACCCGGAAACGGATCGCGAACCGGGGCATCGTCCAGCGCCACGCCCCGCTTTCGACCTCGTAGAAGCCGCGCACCAGCTGCCCGGACACGCTCGCATCGTTAGCGGCAACCTGTTCGCGGACATCAGCGGGTTCGGTATCGTCGACGAGAACCTCCAGGCGTCGTTTCCGCGCCTGGCAGCAAACCGTGGCCAGTAGCAGGAGGACGGCCAGGCTTCCAACTACCCGGCGCATTTCTCGACCTGCACGAGACAGCTATAAAACGTCGCACCGCCGCCGATGTCGGTCAACCGCTCGCTGACCAGGGCATTGATGTTCCGGCCTCCGGGCTGCCGTTTGGGCCAGCGCAGGCTGGGGGAGCTGACCGTCCCCGGTCCGACCACCCCGTCAACCGCGGCGCGGAGGACCAGGCTGGCCCGGCTATTGAATACGCGCACCGCGTCGCCGTCGCCGATGCCACGGGCCGCCGCATCGGCGCTGTTCACATGCAGCACGGCAGTCTGGGCGTCGACATCGGCGCGGTTGCCGAAGGTCGAGTTCATACTGTCGTGGTTTTTGGGGCTGAGAAACTCGAGCGGATAGAGCGCCCGGAGCGCGGCGTCGCCGTGGCGGGACTCGACCGGCGGCACGTAGTCGAGCCCGGCCGGATCGAGGTTTGCCTTCCCGTCGGGGTGGCCGAAGCCCCCCTCTTTAAAGGGTTGAAACGGCCCCTCGCCCAGGTTCAGGCGGACCGACCGTTCCTGGTCGAGCCGCTCGAGCGTGATGCCATCGAGATGGGGGTGGCCGCTCGAGAGGATGCCGCGGATCATGTCGTCTTCGCTTTCGGTGAAGGCGGGTTCGGTGAAGCCCATGCGGCGGGCCAGTTCGCGGAAGATCTCGACGTTCGAACGGGCTTGGCCGGGCGGCGGCAGCGCGGGCCGGGCCAGTTGGACGTAGTGGTGACCGTAGGCCCCGTACAGATCGGTGTGTTCGAGGAAGGTGGTGGTGGGCAGGACGAGGTCGGCATAGTCGGCCGTGTCGGTCTGGAACTGTTCGACCACGACGGTGAACAGATCATCGCGGCGGAGGCCGGCCAGCACCGTGCCCTGATCGGGCGCCACGGCGGCCGGATTCGAGCAGTAGACGAAGAGCGCCTTGACGGGCGGGTTGTCGACGCGGGTGAGCGCCGAGCCGAGTTCGGACATGTTGAGCAGCCGGGTGGGCGCGGGCTGCAACTCCGGCATTTCGAGGGCCTGCCGGTTGAAGTGAAACGCCTGCGAGGTGGATAGCTGCAGGCCCCCGCCCACATGCCGCCACGCGCCGGTGACCACGGGCAGCATGGCGATCGCGCGGACCGCGGTGCCGCCCCGCTCGCTCCGCTGCACGCCGTAATTGAGCCGGATGGCCGTTGGGTTCGTTTCGCAATACGCATGCGCGAGGGCGACGATCTCGGCTTCCGGAAGGCCGGTCCAGGCGGCTACCCGGGCGGGGGTGTAGGCCCGGACGGTCTCGCGCAACTCCGGCCAGCCGGTGGCGTGCGCCTCCAGGTAGGCGCGGTCTGCGCGGCCGTTTTCGAAGATCAGATGGAGGAGGCCGAGGGCGAGCGCGAGGTCGGAGCCGGGGTTGATGCGGAGATGCTGGTCGGCGAGTGCGGCGGTTTTGGTGCGCACCGGATCGATGACGACGAAGCGGGCGCCGCGGCGGCGGGCTTCGACGATAAAGGGCCAGAGGTGGACGTTGGTGGCGAGCACGTTGGCGCCCCAGGCGATGATGAGCTTGGAGTGCACAAACGCTTCAGGCTCGAGGCCGTAGCGGAGGCCCTGCGTCGCCGTCAGGCCGGCCGTGCCGGCGGCGGCGCAGATGGTGCGGTCCAGGCGGCTCGCGCCGAGGCGGTGGAAGAAGCGGCGGTCCATGCCGTTGGCCTGCAGCAGGCCCATGGAGCCGCCGTAGGAGTAGGGCAGGATCGCCTCGGCGCCATAGTCGGCGATCGTCGCGCGGAAGCGGTCGGTAATCGTGGTGAACGCCTCGTCCCAACTGATGGGTTCAAAGCGGCCTTCGCCCTTGGCGCCGATTCGGCGCAGGGGGCGGGTCAGGCGCTGAGGAGAGTACTCGCGTTCGAGGTACCGGGCGACCTTGCCGCAAAGAAATCCCTGGGTGACCGGGTGGCCGGGGGTGCCTTGAATCCGCGTGGCCCGGCCGTCGGTGATCTTCAGGACGAGGCCGCACGCATCCGGACAATCGAGAGCGCAAACCGAGTGCCGCGTTTCTGACATGCTCCATTATAGTGTAGGCTGAAGCCATGCGGACTCTACTGCTGACAGGTTTGCTGATGGCGGCGGGAGCTTGGGCGCAGCGCCCGGCCATGCCGCAATTTCCGCAGCACTCGACGGGCTGGCCGGCGGTTCTACCGCCGGCGGTGCAGAACCATGCCACGGCGCTGGCGGCCTCCGTGGCGGGCCGGCCGGTCCCGCTCGGCGCCCCCGGCGGAAGGGCCCCGCGGGTGTTTCCGGTGGCCGCGCCGATCTGGTATCCACCAATCGTGTCGCCGCAAATCGTGGCCCCGCCGGTCTACTGGCTGCCTCCCGCCGTATCGCCCGCTCCGGTGACGGTGGTCCATCAGCAGGCGCCCATCGTTGTCCACAACCCGGCCTACGTTCCCGACACGGCCAAACCCGCCATGCGCGAGTACTTTGCCGAAAGCCGTCCCTATGAGGCGGCGACGGGCAGCAAAACCACGGCTGCGGTAACGCTGATTGCTTTTAAAGATGGCAGCCTGATGCAGGCGGTGGCCTACTGGTACGAGGGCGCCACGCTGCATTACGTCAAGCCGGATCACCAGATGGCCAGCGCACCGCTCGCGCAGGTGGACAAAGAGTCATCGGCACGGTTTAACCGCGAGCGCGGCGTTCCGTTCCGTCTGCCGGAGTGATGCGTTTCTAGCCCAGGGCCGACCGGGCGTGGTTCCGGGCCAGCCGGCGGACGAAGTCGATATCGCCGTCGAGAAAATCATACGACGGCAGATTCGCGGGGCTCTCCCATTGAATCTGTTCAAAAATCCGGTTGCGCATCTCGCCCGTATAACGCTCCACTTCGAAGAAGATGAGCAGAATTGGGGTGCGGCCGGGGTATTGATACTCATAGCGGCAGATCTCGCGGCCGATTTCCGCCTCGATGTCGAGCTCCTCCTGCAGTTCGCGGCGAAGAGCATCGCGGGGGACCTCCTCCGGTTCGACTTTGCCGCCGGGAAACTCCCACTTCAGCGAGTGTCGGTCCGTATTTTTGCGCTGGCAGATTAGGATGTTCCGGTCCTCCCGCGCAATCACGCCAGCGACGACCAGCACGGGATTTCGCGATTTCATTCCTGGCCTCCCAGACAGCTGCCGAAGGTGAAGGCAAACAACTGCAGGCCGGTGGTGAGTGAGCGGAGTTCGAGCAGGGCCGTTTGGAACGTAGAACGGTTTACCACGCGGTACATGCGGGGACGGTCCACCTGCAGGTAGGTGCGGCCACCGGCGTCGACGCGGACATCGGCGCCGCGCGCTGCTTCCGGCAGAGGCGCGCCATTTTCGAGGATATCGATGCGACCCTGCGGCTGCGACAGCGAGGGGCAGCAGACCAGATTCACCTCGGCCGCCGAGTAGAGCAGGCAGAGGCGGGAGGGGTCCGAGGCGTCGCGCGAGCCGACCGTGAGGCAGTCCGGCAGCGAGTTCCACAAGCCGGCCAACTCGGGCGTATCGGCCTGGGGGCCGGCGCCGAGGTCGTAGCGATGAAGCTCGCCTTCGCGAAACCCATCGGGATTGGCCAGGCGCCCGCGCTGATGGCCAAGGTAGATCTCCGGGCTGGGTTGGGGGCAGAAGGCGAGTGCGCCCGGTTCGTCGAGGGCGCGGACGAGCGGGAGAGGGGGCGGAAGGCTCAGGCCGGGGGTTTGCTCGCGGAGCAGCTCCTGAATGGCCTGTTCGGTTTCGGTGTAGGCGCCTTCGCCGAAGTGGGCGTAGCGGAGGTAGCCTTCGCCATCGATCAGGTACTTGGTGGGCCAGTAACGATTGGCAAAGAGTTTCCAGACCGTGTAGTCGTTGTCGAGCATGACCGGGTACTCGATACCGAGTTCGCCGAGGGCGGCTTCCACCACGCCGGGCGCGCGCGAGAAATAGAACTCGGGGGCGTGAATGCCCAGGACCTGCACGCCGTATGGCTCATAGCGGCGGTGCCAGGCGGTCACATAGGGGAGCGTCCGCAGACAGTTGACGCAGGTGTAGTCCCAGAAGTCGATGAGCACCAGGCGGCCGCGCAACTGCCGGAGGGTGAGAGGGGAAGAATTCAGCCAAACCGGGCCGATTTCGGGGGCGTGGACGCTTTGCGGGTCGATGCGCATTCATCTAAGATTAAGAATCCTAGATTATGTCATGTATAGCGATCAAATCCTAAAGCACTTTCAATCGCCGCGGTTTGCCGGCGAGTTGGCGCCGCCGGCGGTGACGGTGCGCGTGGAAAACCCGGTTTGCGGGGATATTCTGCAGCTATCGGTGCGTTGGGAGGAGGACGTGGCGCGGGAGGCGGCGTTCAAGACGCGGGGGTGCACGGCGTCGATTGCGGCCGGTTCGGCGTTGGCGGAGTGGGTGACGGGGCGGTCGCGGGCCGAGATCGGCGCGTTTACCACGGCGGTGATTGAAGAGGCGCTCGGGGGCCTGCCGAACGAATCGAAACACGCCGCGGTGCTTTGCGCGGATGCGGTGCGGGCGTTGTTGCGCGTTTAGTATTTCTTCTTTTTCTTCTGGCGGGGCGGGCGGTGCTGCCAGAGGCTGAAGGTGAGGCGGCGTTCGACGCCGTCGACGCGATCGAGAACCACGCGGATGGCGTCGCCGATGGAAAACTCGCGGCGGGTCTTTTCGCCGATCAGGCGGCGGGCGCCTTCAAGGAACCGGAAGCGTTCGCCGGGCAGGGCGTCGATGGGAAGGAGCCCTTCGATGAACAGGTCGGTGAGTTCGACGAACATGCCGAACCTGGTGATGGAGATGATGACGCCATCGAACTCGTCGCCGACGCGGTCGATCATGAACTGCACCTTCTTCCATTCGACGAGTTCGCGTTCGGCTTCGGCGGCGCGGCGTTCGGTGAACGAGCAGTCGTTGGCGATCTCTTCGAGCTGCGGTTCGCTCCACACGGCGCCCTGGCCGTCGAACAGGCCGCCGAGGATGCGGTGGACCATCAGGTCGGGGTAGCGGCGGATGGGAGAGGTGAAGTGGGTGTAGGTGCCCGAGGCGAGAGCGAAGTGGCCGACGTTGTCGTGCGAGTAGCGGGCCTGTTTGAGTGAGCGCAGCATGAGAAAGCTCAGAATGCGCTCTTCGGCCGTGCCTTCGAGGCGGGCGATCAGTTTTTGATAGGCGCGGGAGGTGACCTGGATGCGTTCGTCGGCCAGGACAAGATCGCGGCGCTCCTTGCGGCCGTCGCGGCGGCGTTCGACCACCTTGTGCTTCTTGACGGGCAGGGCGGGGAAGCCGAGCGAGTAGCCGAACTGGGCGGCGACCTCTTCAAACTCGGAGACCTTCTTGAAGTCCGGGGTTTCGTGGATGCGGTAGATGCCCGGGATACCGGCGGCTTCGATGTGCGCGGCCACGGCTTCGTTGGCGGCGAGCATGAACTCTTCAATGAGGCGGTGGGCGATGTTGCGGGGGGCGCGGGTGACGCCGACCATGAAGCCGTGCTCGTCGAATTCGATGAGCGGTTCGGGGAGGTCGAAGTCGATGGAGCCGCGCTTGACGCGCTTGCGGTTGAGGATGAGCGCGAGCTCCTGCATGTTCTCAAAGTGGGGCACGAGGGCGGCGTACCGGGTTCGTTCGACTTCGTCCCCGCCGAGGATCTTGTGGACGGCGGTGTAGGTCATGCGGGCGGTGGAGCGGATGACGCCGCGGTGGAAGCTTTGCGCGACGACATCGCCCGAGCGGTCGAGTTCGAGTTCGGCCGACAGGACGAGGCGGTCCTGCTGGGGCACGAGCGAACAGAGGTTGGTGGAGAGCTCGTGCGGGAGCATGGGGACGGCGCGGTCGGGGAAGTAGACGCTGGTGCCGCGGAAGAGGGCTTCCTTGTCGATGGGGCTGCCGGGCTGGACGTAGTGGCTGACGTCGGCGATGTGGACGTCGAGCTTCCAGTGGCCGTTGGGCAGGGGTTCGACGTAGATGGCATCGTCGAAGTCGCGGGCGGTTTCGCCGTCGATGGTGACGATGGGCAGGTGGCGGTAGTCGCGGCGGCGGGCGATTTCGGCGGCGGGGATTTCGGCGGGGATAGCCCGGGCCTGGGCGAGGACGGAGGCGGGGAAGGTGTGGGGCAGGTGGTGCTTGCGGATGGTGATTTCGACATCGAGGCCGAAGTCGCCTTCGCGGCCGAGCACCTCAATGACGCGGCCGATGCCGTCTTCGTGTTCGGTGGGGAATTCGAGTACTTCGACGTCGACGATGGCGCCGTTGAGGTCTTCGGCGGTGCGGTATTCGCGGAGGGCGGGGCCGGTGCGGTCGGCGGCGGCCGAGCGGGGGATCTCGTAGCCGTCGGGGATGAAGAGCCACTGGTGAATGCGGTCGTCGTGGGGCTTGACCCAGTTGCCGCGGTGGCGGACGCGGAACTCGCCGACGACGGTTGCGTGGGCGCGGCCGAGCACCTGGAGGATTTCGCCATCGGCTTTGCCGTCGCGGCCGATGAAGCCGATCTGCACGAGCACGCGGTCGCCGTGCATGGCCGCGGCGGCGTGCTTGGCCGGAATGAAGATGTCGCCGGCGAGGCCTTCGATTTTGTGGGCGGGGGTGACGAAGCCGTAACCGTCGCGGTGCATGTTGAGACGGCCGGTAGCGAACTCGCGGCTGCCCTTGGCGGCGACGTACTGGCCGGTGCGGAATTCGATGAGCTCGCCTTTGGTGGTGAGGCGGAGCAGCGCCTGTTCGAGAGCCTCGCGCTGGTCGCCGCGGGCGGAGAGTTCGCGGACGAGGTTCTTGAAACTGGCGCGGCTATGGGGCAGGCGCTGGATGCGCTCGAGCACCTCGCGGTCGGACAGGTAGAATGAGGGTGTTTCCAAAACGTATGGACCTACTCAATGTTCCCATCAATTTTCCCGCCGATGCCAACGTCATCCTCGGGCAGAGCCACTTTATCAAGACGGTCGAAGACATCTACGAAGCGATCGTGAACACGAATCCGGGCATGGAGTTCGGCATTGCGTTCAACGAAGCCTCGGGGCCGTGCCTGACGCGGTTTGACGGCAACGACCAGGCGCTGATTGACTGTGCCGTCGACAACGCGCAGCGCATCGGGGCGGGGCATTTGTTCGTGGTCGTGATGCAGAAGGGGTTTCCGATTAATGTGCTCTCGCGGATCAAGGCGGTGCCGGAGGTGGTGAACATCTTCTGCGCGACGGCGAATCCGCTGAGCGTGATTGTGGCGCAGGGCGAGACGGGGCGCGGGGTGCTTGGCGTGATTGACGGCTTCTCGCCGCGGCGCGTGGAGAACGAAGAAGACATCGCGGCGCGGAAAACATTTTTACGCAAGATTGGATACAAGCGATGATACGGACGATTGCGGAGTTGGAAGAGCGGCTGTCGCGGCCGAGCGTGGCCGATGTGGAGGCCGTGGCACGGCTGGACGGGGATCTGATGATTCTCGGGGTGGGCGGCAAGATGGGACCGACGCTGGCGATGCGGGCGCGGCGGGCGATGGACGAGGCCGGGGTGCGGCGGCGCGTTTATGGGGTGGCGCGGTTTACCGATGCCGAAGCGCACGAACGCATGGCCGAGGCGGGGATTGAGTGCGTGCAGGCCGACCTGCTCGACCGCGCGCAGATTGAAGCCCTGCCCGAGTGCGAGTACGTCATCCACGCCGCCGGGCGAAAGTTCGGCTCGACGGCCGACCCGTCAATGACCTGGGCGATGAACGTGCTGGTGCCGGCGATGGTGTGCGAACGCTTCCGGCAGTCAAAGATCGTGGCGTTTTCGAGCGGCAATGTGTACGCGTTTTCGCGCTATGGCGCCACCGAACAGGACGCGCCGGTGCCCGTGGGCGAGTACGCCTGGACGGGCCTGGGGCGGGAGCGGATGTTCGAGTACCACGCGAAACGGAACGGGACGCCCACAGTGCTGCTGCGGCTGAACTACGCGCAGGAGCTGCGCTACGGGGTGCTGCTCGAAATTGGCGCGAAGGTGTTTGAGCGGCGACCGGTGGACGTGACCATGGGCGCCGTGAACGCCATCTGGCAGGGCGACGCCAACTCGGCGGCGCTGCGGGCGTTTCCGTTGGCGGCAACGCCGGCGGCGATCGTCAACCTGGCCGGGCCGGAGACGCTGAGTGTGCGGACGGTGGCGCAGCGGTTTGGCCGGCACTTCGGGGTCAAGCCGGAGTTCACGGGCCAAGAGGCGCCCGATGCGCTGTTGAACGACGCGGGGCTTTGCCACCGCGTGTTTGGCTACCCGAGCGTGACGCCGGAGGAGATGATTGAGTGGATGGCGCAGTGGATCGGCATGGGCGGGGCGACACACGGCAAGCCGACGGGCTTCATGACGCGGGACGGGAAGTTTTAGCCATGGACTGGTTGGCTTCGTTTCGCAAGGGCGGGGTGATTCCCGCGCATCCGCTGGCGCTGACGGCGGACCGGAAGCTCGATGAACGGCGGCAGCGGGCGCTGACGCGCTACTACGTAGCTGCGGGGGTGAGCGGGGTGGCCGTGGGGGTGCACACAACGCAGTTCGCCATCCGCGAGGCGGGGCTGTTTCGCCCGGTGCTCGAACTGGCGCGGGAAGAAGCCGCCGGTGTGGTCCGCATCGGCGGGGTGTGCGGACCGACGCGGCAAGCGGTCCGTGAGGCCGCGCTGCTGCGGGACCTGGGTTACCATGCGGGGCTGCTGAGCCTGGCGGCGCTGGTGAACGCCAACGGGCGGAAGCTGATTGAGCATGTGCGCGCGGTGGCCGAGGTGCTGCCGGTGGTGGGTTTCTATCTGCAGCCGGCCGTGGGCGGCCGCGTGCTGCCGTATGCGTTCTGGCGGCAGTTTGTGGAGATCGAGAACGTGGTGGGGATCAAGATCGCGCCGTTTAACCGCTACCAGACGCTGGATGTGATGCGGGCGGTGGCGGAGAGCGGGCGGGAACTGGCGCTCTACACGGGCAACGACGATAACATCGTGGTGGATCTGCTGAGCGAGTACCAGGGTGTGCGGTTCGTGGGGGGGCTGCTGGGACATTGGGCCGTGTGGACGAAGCGGGCCGTGGAGATGCAGGCGAAGGTGCGCAAGCACAAAGACCCGCTGCGGCTGAATCTGGAGGTGACCGACTCCAACGCGGCGTTTTTTGACGCGGCCAACGGGTTCCAGGGTTGCATTGCGGGCCTGCACGAGGTGTTGCGGCGGCAGGGGTTGCTGGCGGGGATCTGGTGTCTCGATCCGCGGGAGGGTCTGTCGAAGGGCCAGGCCGAAGAGATCGACCGGGTGTACGCCGCCTATCCGCACCTGCACGACGATGCCTTTGTCGCGGCTCATCGCGACCGCTGGCTGCGGGGGTAGAATAGTGGTGATGTCAGACTCCAAGATTGATCGCCAGCTCGGGTTTAATACCCGCAGCCTCCACGCCGGCTTTGCCGGCGATCCCACCACCGGCGCGCGGGCGGTGCCGATCTACCAGACCACTTCGTTTGTGTTCAAGAACTCGGACCATGCGGCGGCGCTGTTCGGCCTGCAGGAGTTCGGGAACATCTACACGCGGATCATGAATCCGACGACCGATGTGCTCGAACAGCGTGTGGCCTCGCTTGAAGGCGGCGTGGCGGCGCTGGCGGTGGCGAGCGGCCAGGCGGCGCAGTTTCTGGCCATCACCAGCCTGCTCGAAGCCGGCGATCATCTGGTGAGTTCGAGCACGCTCTACGGCGGCACGTACACGCAGTTCGACGTCAGCTTCCGGCGGCTGGGCATCAGCGTGACTTTCGTCGATCCGGATGATCCGGAGAACTTCCGCAAGGCCATCACGCCGCAGACCAAGGCGATCTATGGCGAGACGATTTCCAATCCGCGCGGCAACGTTCTCGACATCGCCGCTGTCGCGGCCATTGCGCATGAGAACGGCCTGCCGCTGATTATCGACAACACCTTCGCCACGCCCTACCTGTGCCGGCCGATCGAGCACGGCGCCGACATTGTGCTGCATTCGCTCACCAAGTTCATCGGGGGCCACGGCACTTCGATTGGCGGCATCATTGTCGACGCCGGCAAGTTCGATTGGAAGACGAGCAAGCACTCGCTGCTGAATACGCCCTCGCCGGCCTACCACGGGCTGAACTTCGCCGAGGCGCTCGGGGCGATTGCGTTCATCATCAAGGCTCGCGTTGAAGGCTTGCGCGATATGGGTCCCGCGCTGAGCCCGTTCAACGCCTTCCAGATTATTCAAGGGATTGAGACGCTGGGTCCGCGGATGGACCGGCACGTCGCCAATGCGCTGGCCGTGGCGACGTTCCTTGAAGGCGACTCGCGCGTGGCTTGGGTGAAGTACCCGGGGCTGGGCAGCAGCCCGTACAACGCGCTGGCCAAGAAGTATCTGCCGAAGGGACCGGGCGCCGTGTTCAGCTTTGCCTTGAAGGGCGGAGCCGAGGCAGGGAAGCGGTTTGTGGATGCGCTGAAGGTGTTCTCGCATCTGGCCAACGTGGGCGATGCGCGGAGCCTGGTGATTCAGCCGGCCGTGACAACCCATCAGCAGTTGACGCCGGAGCAGCAGCTGTCGGCGGGCGTGGAACCGGGCATGGTCCGGCTTTCGATCGGCATCGAGGACGTCGAGGACATCCTGTGGGATGTCGAGCAGGCGCTCGAGGCGGTCTAAGCGCTACCGCAGACCAAGGCCGTTGCCCGCGGGCAATGTGAGTCTGCCCTGCACGACCCGGACGCCTTGCACCGGGTCGTTGCCGATCAGCAGGTTGCCGTCGAGGTCGGCGTAGTCGACGAGGGGCGAGAGCTGGGCGGCGGCGGTGATGGCGATGGAGCTTGAGATCATGCAGCCGAGCATGGTCTTGAGACCCAGGCTGCGGGCGATCTGGATCATGCGATAGCCCTGCAGCAGGCCGCCGGCCTTATCGATTTTGATGTTGACGCCGTCGTAGGCCGTGGCGAGCTTGGGGATATCGGCCGGGCGCAGGCAGGCTTCGTCGGCGATGATGGGGATGTGGACGCGCTGGCGGACGTAGCGCTGCTCGTCGAGCATGTGGGCGGGCATGGGCTGCTCGATGAATTCGACACCCATTTTTTCGAGCCAGTTGATCTTGCGGACGGCTTCGTCTTTGTCCTTCCAGCCCTCGTTGGCGTCGACGCGGAGCGGCTTGCGGGTAACGCTGCGAACGGCTTCGATGACCTCTTCGTCGTTGGCGAGGCCGACCTTCACTTTCAACACCGGATAGGCTTCGGCTTCGCGGACCTTCTGGCGGATCACCTCGGCTTTGTCGATGCCGATCGAAAAGGTGGTGAGCGGGGCGTCTTTCGGGTCGAGTCCCCAGAGAGCGTGGACGGGGATGCCGCGGCGTTGGGCGACCCAGTCGTGGATGGCGATATCGACGGCGGCCTTCGCCGCCCAGTCGGCCGGACTCTGGGCGAGCACCCAGTCGATGACCTTGCCGAAGTGGCGGAGGTCGAGGCGGGCGAGTTCTGGGGCGATCCGGTTGACGAAGGCGGCACCGGACTCGGCGGTTTCGCCGTAGCGGACGATGCCGGCGCCTTCGCCGCGGCCGGTGAGGCCGTCGCGCCGGATGGTGGTGTAGAGCACGTCGCGGTAGGTGCTCGAACTCATCACCGTGGTCCAGGTGTGTTTCAACTGGAGCCTCTGCACGCGCGCGCTGACGGTTTCGCCGGCGGCGAGGGCGGGCAGGGCGGTGAGTCCGAGCAGCGACCGGCGGGTCATGCTACTTGGCGCAGTGCTGGGTGAAGGCGTTCTTCAGCTCTTCGGCGATGAGGAACATGTCGCGGCTTTCAATCTGATGGCGATGCATCATGTAGACGGGTTTACCGTCTTTGAAGATGGCGACCGAGGGGGAACTCGGCGGCAGCGGGGCGAGGTGTTCGCGGACCCGGGCGACGGCTTCGACATAGCCGCCGGCGAAAACCGTGGCGGCGACGTCCGGCTTGACGGGGGAGTCGGCCAGGGCCCGGACGATACCCGGGCGGGCCTTGCCGGCCGCGCAGCCGCAGACGGAGTTGACGACCATCATCACGGTGCCTTTGCCGGGAGCAAGCAAGGCGTCGACTTCTTCGGGGGTGCGGGTTTCGACGATGCCGTGATTGGTCAGGTCCTGCCGCATGATGCCAATGAGATGCTCTGGATAACGCATACCTTCAATATAGCAGCGGATGGAAAGCACCGGCTTCGGCGGTGAGTGGTGGAAATGCACCAGGGGGGCGGGGAAGCGGCGCGTTGAAAAGATTGCAGTTAGCGATTGGTCCGCCAAGTGCAGCAATTGTTATCGGGAGGAATCACACATGTTCCGCAAGTTACTACCGGCTCTCGTCATCGCCGTCCTGACCATGGGTGGCGCGGGGGCGCAAGACGATTCGCCAGAGCAGGGGCGCGGCGTGGCGCGCCTGAGTTTGATCTCCGGGGACGTGTCGGTCCGGCGGGGTGATACGAATGAGTGGGTGGCGGCGGCCATCAACGCGCCGCTGCTGAGTCAGGACCGGGTGCTGACCGGCACGGGGTCGCGGACGGAGGTGCAGTTTGACGCGAGTAACTTCGCGCGGCTGGCCGAGGGGGGCGAGTTGCGGCTGGCCGACATTGAAAACCGGCGCTATCTGGTGAGGCTGGCGGCGGGGACGATGACGTGGCGGGTGCTGCGGGACCGGACGGCGGAGGTCGAGATCGCCACGCCGAACATCGCGGTGCGGCCGGTGGGACGGGGCAGCTACCGGGTAACGGTGCGGGGCGACGGTACGACCGAGGTGACGGTGCGGAGCGGGGAGGCGGAGATCTTTACGCCGCAGGGGAGCGAGCGGCTGCGGAGCGGGCGGACGCTGGTGGCGCGCGGGGAGGCCGGGGCGCCGGAGTTCCGGACCGACGGGGCGTTAGCGATCGACGATTTTGACCGTTGGAGCCAGAGCCGGGACCGGGACCTCGAACGGAGTGAGAGCTACCGGTATGTGAGCCGGGATGTGTATGGCGTCGAGGATCTGGACGGGCACGGGCGGTGGGTGAACACGCCGGAGTACGGGCAGGTGTGGGTGCCGGCGGCGAGCGGGGGGTGGGCGCCGTATCGCAACGGACGGTGGAGCTGGATTGACTATTATGGGTGGTCATGGGTGAGCTACGACCCGTGGGGCTGGGCGCCGTATCACTATGGCCGGTGGTTTCACCGGGTGGGGCTGGGCTGGTGCTGGTGGCCGGGGCGGCAGAGTGCGCGGCACTACTGGAGTCCGGCGCTGGTGGGCTTTTTCGGGTGGGGCGGCGGGCGCGGCTTCAGCGTGGGGGTGGGGGTAGGGTTCGGCAACTGGGGTTGGGTGCCGCTGGCTCCGTTTGAACAGTACAACCCATGGTACGGGCGGGGTTACTACGGCGGCTTCCGGAACCCGGGTTATGTCAACAACAGTGTGAACATCACGAACATCAACATCACGAACGTGTACCGGAATGCGCGGTTTGATGACGGGGTGACGGTGATTAACGGGCAGGATTTCGGGCGCGGGGGGGTGAACCCGATCCGCTTTGACCGGAATCAGTTGAACAATGCTTCGTTTGTGCGGGGCCAACTGCCGGCGGCGCCGGGGCGGGAGAGTTTGCGCTGGAGCGACCGGGCGGTAGGCTCGCCGGTGGGCGCTTCGCGGGGGGATGACCGGTTCTTCAGCCGGACGCAGCCGGGGCGGATTGACCGGGTACCGTTTGAAAGCCAGCGGGCGGCGTTGCAGGATATTTCGCGGCAGACCTTTGCGGGGGAGAACGGCGTGGTGGCCGGCGGGCGGGGAGGGAATATTATGGAGCGCGGCGGGGCGCGTTTGGAGCAGCCGCAGGGGGATGGTGGGGCGGTGACGCGGGGAGAGATGAACCGGGGCGGTGATATGGGTGGGTGGAGACGGTTTGGTGATGGGGCGTCGCGGGGGGATGCGGGAGGCGCCGTGACGCGGGGGGAGATGAATCGGGGCGGCGATACGGGCGGTTGGCGGCGCTTTGGCGACGGGGCCTCGCGCGGGGATACGGGGGGAGCGGTCACGCGGGGTGAGATGAACCGGGGCGGCGACACGGGCGGTTGGCGGCGCTTTGGCGACGGGGCCTCGCGCGGGGATACGGGGGGAGCG
>JAINDL010000036.1 GCA_019931245.1 Bryobacteraceae bacterium CoA2 C42 | reverse complement strand
GTCGATCAGCCGGCGGGTGCGCGAAAGGGTCGAATGATCGGGGCTGCGCTCGTCGAGTCCAATGCCCAGAAAGTGGCGGACACCGAGCGAATCGGAGGCCCGCCAGGCGATACCGCGTTCGCAATCGATGCCCTCGAAATAGCCGACGAGGAGGGCGCGGAAGGAGATGCCCGGGGTGAGGCTGGGCCGGCCCATTTTCTTGGCGTAGAACTGCTTGCAGGCAGCTTCGGCAAACTCGTCGAACTTTTCGGCGTCGAGCAGTTCATTGAGCCGAGTGTAAAAGGGGTGAGCGGCCGAGGCCGGCAACTCCTGTTGGGCGATCCACGATATCTCCTGCCGGATCCTTTGCCTCCGTGTTCCCAGTGCCATACCCAGTTTTATGCGGAAACATATTCAGCATCAATTGATTTCAGCAGGAGGGCCGACTTGAACCACGGACTGCTAGGGGAGCGGCTACACCGATTGGCGACCGAAGGCGGTCAGCAGTACCCCAACCAGGAAGAGCACCAGACCCAGGAGCAGGCGGACGCGGATGGAGCCGGAAGCCCCGGCAAACTCTTTCCATATCAACAATCCGCATAGCCCGGCCAGTGCACCGCTGCCATACTCAACCGCCAGCATCAAAGCCGGCGCGGCCCGCACCTCCGGGGCGCTACTTGCCGCCAAACCCAGACTGATAAGCCCCACCACCCATAACAGGCCGCCGGCCAAGCCCCAAATGTGTTGACCGTGCGGCTTTCTCCAGTAGTACCGGAGCGGTACGGCATCGCCCTGCACCGGCAGGTTCATAAAGTACAGACTGAACAGCAGGGTGCTCAAAAGGATGCCCACCGCAAAAAACACCGTTGCGCCGTAGGCAGCCAGACCCAGATCCCCCGCCCGGCTCAACGCCAGCAGCGGTTGATACAGCCCTACCGCCACGCCTCCCAACACCGCCAGCAGCGTAGCCTTCAGGCCGGTATCCGGCCGCTTGCCCGTCGCAGGCTGCAGCCCCCTGCCCCGGTGCGCTAAGGCCACGAGGATCACGGAGGCCAGCGCCATCCCCAAGCCGCCCGCCTGCAGACCGACCGAGCCGGCCGGATTCCACACCAGCGTCCACCCCACGCTCACCACCAGAGCCATCCCCATCGCCAGCGGAAAGGCCACGGCCATGCCAGCCAAACTGACGGCGGCGGCCAGCAGCATGTTGCCGAGGTTGAAGATCAACCCCGCTCCGGCGGCCATGGCCATCTGCCGCTTACCGGAAATGGCCAAATTATCCTCAAACGAAAAGCCATCCCCCATTGAGCCGAGCGTAAGGGCCGCGAGCAGCGCGATGAGAATGGTCCCCAGAGCAAAGTCAAAGTAGTACAGCTCGAAACGCCATTTGCCGGCGGCCTTTTGGGTGTTGCCCCAGGTCCCCCAGCACAGCAGGGCAACCGCAAGCAGGGCGAGAACGGAAGTTGACGAAGATGGAATCATGGAGGAGGAAAACTGAAGACTGGTCTAGTTCTGATGTTCGTGGCAAAACGTGCAATTCAGGGGCGCTTTCTTCTGCCGGTGGCAAGTCATACAGCCCCCCATAGATATATCGGTCTCCCGCTTTAAAACTTCACTGCCCGCCACCGCTCCGTGACATTCCTGACAAGTCGCCCCCGCCTCGGTATGCGCCCGGTGCGAAAAATAAACGTATCCAGGAATCTGATAGACCCGGACCCAGGGCACGTCCCGCTTGCTGTCAAAGTAGCTTTTGAGCTTCTGAATCGGTTCGGCTTCGGTTTTGACCGCCTGATGGCAGGTCATGCATTTGGACGTCGCCGGCAGCCCCATCGTCTCGCCCGGGTCTTTGTTTTCATGGCACATCCCGCATTTCAACTGCAATTTGCCCGCGTGCAGCGCGTGGCTGTAGGGAATGGGCTGGACGGGCGCCGTCACCGGCGCCGGCCCCTGAGCCACCAGCAGGAAACCCGCCAACAGGACGGCAAGCAAGACAGCAATCCGCATACTTATATCTTGCCCTGTTTTTTCTGCTCCATCAGATACTCGCTCGCCCGCATGGTGAGCGCCATGATGGTGAGCGTCGGGTTCTGGACGCCGCCACTCGGAAACGCGCCGCCGTCGAGGACAAACAGGTTCCGGACATCGTGCGCCTGGTTGTAGGCGTTCAGGACCGATTTTTTCGGGTCCGCGCCCATCCGGCACGTGCCGAGTTCATGGATCGACTCGCCCGGCGGCACCATCTGGGCGTGCGCCGCCAGCACTTCAAAGCCGGCGCCCTGGCAGAGCGCCACGCCGGTCTCCATGGCATCCTTCGCCATATTGTGCTCATTTTCGGTGTACCGCTGTTCGATGTGCGGCGCCGGAATCCCCCAGTCGTCCCGCAGCGTCGGATGAATCGTGATGCGATGCTCATACCGCGGCAGACTCTCGCCCATGGTAGTCATGGCAAAGCCAGCGCCCTGTACATCGGCCATCGTCTGCGCCAACTCCGCGCCCCATTGCGGAAACAGGTCCGGCGAAGGCGTTCCGCCACTGCCGAAGTCCCAAGCCCAGCCCCGCAAATAGTTCTTCTCCGGCTTGCCGGGCTTCAGGTTCGTAAAGCGCGGCACGTAGCCGGCCCCACCCATCAGATTCCGCGGCCCTTTGCCGCCCCGCGCCTCGGGTACGAGGGCCGTCACGGTGTTTTTGACATAAAACTGGTCAAAGAGATATCGGCCCAGCACCCCGCTCGTGTTCGCAAGACCGGTTGGAAACTGCCGGCTCTTGCTGTTCAACAGCAGCCGGGCCGATTCGAGGGTCGAAGCCCCCAGCAGCAGCACCTTCGCCGGTACCGTGTACTCCCGCCTGGACCGCCGGTCGATGTAGTGAACGGCGTTTACCAGACCCGTCTTCGGGTCGACGCCCAACTCCCGGACAATCGCGTTGGGCACAATGGTCAGGTTGCCGGTGGCCTGCGCCACGGGCAGCAGCAGATTCACCGAACTGGCGAGCGTCCCGGTAGCCCGCCGCGGCTTGGTGGTCGGCACGCCAAGCTTCCTGGCGCTCGCGTTGAACCGCTGGATGCTCAACGAGTCCACCGACTCGTCGGCGAGCAGCTTGCCGTCGGGCATCTGCGCCCAGCCCTCGTTCCGGCCCGAAACCCGGATCAACGGCTCGACGCGGTCGTAGAACGGCGCAAGGTCGGCGAGCGAGATCGGCCAGTTTTCGCCCCAGCCGTCGTGGTCCTTGCACTTGAACTCGTAGTCGGAAAGCCGCCAGGAGGCGCGGCCCCAGCGGAGCGTCTTGCCGCCCAGGAGGCGAATGCGCACCCAGTAGTAGGGATCGTTCTCGGGATGGGAGTAGGGGTTTTTTTTCTCGTCAATCCACAGGTTGGCGTCGAACTCGGAGGCCTGTGTGATGTGCGGGAAGCGTCCCGGCTCACCAAAGCCGCGGAACGGCAGATCATAAACGGCCTTGAGTGAGCGGTGACGCGTGAAGTCCACCATCGGCCCGGCCTCGAGCATCAGGCACTTGACACCAGCCTGGGCGAGCACATACGCGGCCATCCCGCCTGAGGCGCCGGAGCCGATAATCACGACATCGTGGTCAAATTTTGCCATTGGGTTCGTTTCGCTAATCGATCACATGCCAGTAGGGATTGAGGCCAGTGGCGCGGCGGCGGCCCGCGGCGTTGGCCTCGGCCGCGGCGCGCGAGTTGGCTGTCGCGCGCAGAATGTCGGCCTTGGCGGCTCGCAGAAAGGCGGCTTGCGGATCGGCCGGGGCCGTGTAGGTCCACTTGGTTTTGAGCGGCGCCAGCAGGGCGTCCGCCTCGGCGCCGCCCAACTCGGCGAAGCCCTTCTGGTAGCGGGCGCGGGCCGCACGGTCGAGCGAGTCGAGCCCCCGCTGATAGAGCCCTTGGCGGCTGCGCGGCGAACTAGCGAGCAAGAAGTCGAGAAAGGCTGCCGCCTCAGCCTCTTTGGCCCCAGGCCGCCCCCCGATGGAGGGGGCAATCCGCTCCGCCAGCGCACCCAGGGTAGCAAACTGGGCCGGGCTGAAAAACCGCCGTACCGGCTCGCCCGCCGCGTCCGGCGAGTCGGCCTTGAGCACGGCGCTTTCGTCGGGCGAAGGGTTGACCTGCTGCGCGGGCAGAAGGGCGGGAGAAGCGGCTATGGTCTGCAGCAGGCGCCGTCGATTCATATATCAAACGGTACCGTCCCCGGCGGCATTCCCGCAAGGGGAAACTTACTTCTGGGGGAACTCGCGTTTGGTGCCCTTGGGGAGATTCAGGGCCAGGTCGGCATCGGCGATGGTTGGATTCACCTTCACGTTGGTATAGGCCGAAAGGAAATAGTCGCCGCTCGGCTGGTAGAACTTCTGCTGCACCGGATTGCCGTCGGTGAGGGGAATCCACATCTCCACGCGCTTCAAGTGTTCGCGCACCCCGGCGGCCTTCGGCACCAACTCCACTTTGGTCGTCACCCGGCCGTTGAGCGTCTCGGCGCCCAACACCTTCATGTCGTAACTCTTGAGGAGTTCGCGGGTTGGGGTGCCGAAGCCGAGCAGCAGGAACTGATCGACGAGACTCCGGTACTTGCCGAGATCAAACTCCTGCACGGTCCTGATGTTCGGCAGATAGAGCTCATATTTGTTGCGGCTGAGCGCGATCGACTTCACGTTGGGCTTAGCGATTTCCATGCGGACCCGCAGATCCCCGGTCTTCACTTTCTTGAGCGTGAAGGTGCCGCTTTCGGTCTGGGTATCGCGGATAACCGCCGTATAGGTCACCTTCTCAACGTCCGCCGTGAGCGACACAAAGGCGCCGGCGGCGCTGTCCATCCGGGCGCGGACCTGATCAAGAGTTTCGGCGGCGCGGAGGGTGGCCGCGGCCAGGCAGAGCAGTAGAAAGGGTCGCATAGGTCGGTGGTTTGACGGAGAGAGCGGGCCAGTCGTTTCCTACTTGCGAAAACGGGTGTAGGCGGCAAAGCCGATTATCTCTTTCTCGGAGTTGTACAGGGGCTCGACCCGCTGCACGTCGAGCTTCTTGCCGTCCTTATTCTTCAGTAAATCGCGCGCTTTGGCCAACCTTCCAGTCTCGTCCAGATCGGCCAGCAACTGCCGCTCCAGATAAAACACCTCGTCGGCGCCGGCGAGCGGCAGCATCACGATTGAGGAAGCCCGCGGCTGATCGCGGAACCACTCGCGCGGCGTAAAAAAGATGAACGCGACAATCAGCAGGACCACCACGTCGTACTGCCAGGAGGCGCGCGGATAGTCCCAAAGGATGAAGCGCTGCAAGGACGAAGCCATAAGCGACAGTTTAGCGAACCGTGGCGCCCAGCGTGCCGACCCCGTCGATCCGGGCCCGCACCGTATCGCCGGACTTGATGCGGGCGCCCTTGGGACAGCCCGTCGAAATGATGTCGCCCGGATAGAGCGTCATCGCCTGACTGTGAAACCGCACGAGCTCGAGCGGCCGGTGCTTCATGTTCCGGACGAAGTCCCGCGACCAGACCGCGCCGTTGTGTTCGGTGATCACCTCAAGATCGTTCACCTCGGCGATCTCGTCTTTGGTGACGATCACCGGGCCGAACGAAAAGAAGGTATCCATCGACTTGGCCCGCGTCAGGTAGCGCGGGTTTTTGGCGAGCACGTCGAGGGCAGTCAGATCGAGCGTGGTCGTGTAGCCGAAGATCGCCGCGTGCGCCTCCTCGAGCGAGGCCAGGCCCTTCACCCGACGACCGATCACGACCGCAAGTTCACCTTCAGCGTCCACGTCGCTCGACACCGCCGGCGGCGGCAGCACGATCTCGCCCGCGGGCGGAAACATGCAGGACGCCGGCTTCATGAAGCTGCCCGGCTCCTCCGGCTGCACCGCGTTGATATCGACGGCGTGGGAGTGGTAGTTCAGCCCGATGCACCAGATCTTGGGCGGGACGTCGTAGGGCAGGATCGGGGTCACCTCGGCCAGGGGAAGTACGGGTCCCGCGGAGGCGGGCCACTCGCCCGATTGAATCATGCCGAGCAGATCGTTCGACGGAAAGGCCTGCACGCCGCCGGCGATGAGGACCCCGGCGTGGACCTGGTCCTGCGAGAGAAAACGGAGAACTTTCATAGTTGTTGTGCGATATCGACGAGATCGGCAAACAATCCGTAGGCCGTCTGCTCGACGCCCGGGCTGACCGAGACGATTCCCTGCGTCCCCATCAGATCGGTGTGGAGTAATAATACATTGGAAGTGCCGTCGACGTTGGCCAGCAGATCGTGCCGGGCCAGCCTCTCGGGCTGGGTGGTGAGGGTGAGCGCCCCGTCGGCCTCCCGCCGGACGCGGCTAACGAGGGCCAGCACCGTGCCCTCGGCGGCAGCACGCCGCACCTCGTCCGGGGTGATCGCCCCAATGCCGGTCCGCCGTACGCTCTGCGGGGTGACCTTGCCATCCATCAGGACGTTGGCCAGGGCCGCGGTTTTGGCCGCGGAGTCCCATCCATCGATGTCATAGGACGGGTCCGCCTCGGCGATGCCCATCCGCTGCGCCAGGGCGATCCCCTCGGCAAACGAGCGGCCCCGCACCATCTCGGCCAGCACCACCTTTGTAGTTGAATTCAACACGCCGCTGATGCCGTCGATCGCCACCCCGGGCAGACTGTTGCGGACCAGATTGAAAACCGGAGAGCCGTCCATGACCGTTGACTCGAACCGGAACAGGATGTGGCGGGCGGCGGCTTCGGCGCGAAGGGCCGAATAGGCGTGGGCGATGGGTCCTTTGTTGGCGGTGATCACCGGCAAACCACGCGCGAAGGCCGCCCGGATGTGGCTGATGGCCGGCTCGCCGTCGACCGGGTTGAGCGAGGTGATCTCAATGACCACCTCCGGCGCGGCCCGGTCGAGGAACTCGCCGACCGGAGAGGGCGGGCCCCAGGCGGGCTCGAGGGGAAGACCGTGCGGGTCATAGGCGGTCCGCTGTCGCGTTTGAATGGCCGTGATGCGAAACGGGAAGCGCCGACGCTGCCGTTCGAGCAGCCGCGCGAACGCCTGACCGACGCTCCCGTAGCCGATCAGCGCAATGCGCATGGCCGACCGGCCGCCTCAAAAGGTAACGTTGGCCAGAAAGGCATTTAACTCCGATTCTAGCGCAGCCTTTTTCTGCTGCTCGGCCTGCAGTTGATCCCGCAGCGCCACTATCCGCGTCTCGCGCTCGGCAAGGTCGCGCGCATACCGCTGCACCTGCTGCTCCTGGCCGGTCACCGAGTTCAATGACCGGATGTTCTCCCGCAGGCGCTCCTGATCCTTGACCAGGCCGGCGGTTTGCGTCTCGATCGCCCGCAGCGAGCGGTCGGCGGCGGCGATCTGCGCCTTAAGCGCCTGGACCTTCCCGAGAGCCTGCTTGCCAGCCGCCGTCAGAATCGGATTCCGCAGGAAAATCTCGATCTGGTCGGGCGAGGAGGAGGAGAGTTCGTAGGACTGGTCGTGAACGATCTCCTCTTTGACGGCAAAGGCCTGCTCGGCATTCGGTTTCAGCTCGACGGCGAAGCGGTAGTCGGTGGCGGTCTTCTCCACCGGCGTTACCCCGATCAGCCGGTAACCCGGACGCAGCGGATGCTCGATGATGAGGGTTTTGGCGCGCGGGTCGACGTTCCTGATGGTGTAGGTCTTGGTCTCGACGGTGCTGGCTTTTGCCGAAAGGATGCCGCGGTTGGCCCGGATCTCCCGCACCTGCCGCTCCTCGCTATCGAAGTTGGTCGTAATCCGCGTCCCCAGATCAATGCCGTAGGAGATCAGGCGTTTGTCGCCCGCCTTGACGGTTTCTACAAGCGCCTCGCCCGCGTAGGCGCCGTTATCGAAGACCGTGATCGGCCCGCCGTCGAGCGTCTTGCCCGTGTTGTTGGTAATCTCGGAGGCGGTGCGCGGATTGGCTTGGCTTTCGTCGCTGTAGATCAGCAGCTTGCGCGCCTGCACCTGCTGCTGAAGAAACGGCAGCATGGCCGATTCGTTTCTCCTAACCGTCACCGGGGTAGCGAAGGCGTACTCGAACAGTTCGCCGAGTTCCCGGCCCGCGGTCTCGACGGCCACGTTGCTCTGCGCCGGAGCCGTTTCGGCGAACATGGAGGTCATCATGTCGCGGCGCGCGACCGAACGTTTGACCATCGGCGACGCCATGGCCGCCGGCGCCGGTGGCGGTGGACCGCCGGCCATCGCCGCCCCGTAGAGGACCGGCGCCACGGCCTGTTCCTCGGCCAGATCCGCAAACGGCCGTTCGACAAACTTCGGAGCGTACAGACGGCTCTGGAAGCTTACGGGCTTGCCGGAGACGAGCGACAGCGTGATGCCGGTCCAATCACTGTCGGTGGTGTTATCAACAATCGCCCAGCCCTCAAGCAGCGGCGCCGTGCCCAGAATTAGCCGGTAGCTCGACTTCCAGATCGGCGTCGGCAGCAGATAGCTGGCCCGGATTTGCCGCGCCTGCGTCGATTCGCCGTCGATGTAGACCGCGCGCTGCTCCTGAGTCCGCAGTCCGGCCAGCGACTGCAGATACTCCCGCAGCTTCAACTGGAGCAGCGGGTCGATGAGCCGTACCGAGTTCGCGCCGGCGAGGTCGACCGTCCGCAACTCGCCGCCATCGGTCAGCAGCACGAGCAACTCCTGCTGTGGTTTCTGCGCGTTGGACGGCACTACGCGGCCGCTGACAATCGCCCCGGAAGCCTTGGCGGCCACCAGCTCCACCTCCACCTTGGCCCCGCGCAGTCCGTCGAGGAACTTCGCGAGCGGGGCTTCGGCATCCACCTTGAGCGAACTTTGCGCCGGGTTGGCCGAGTCGTAGCGCACTCCAGTCACCCGCCCGCCGCCCTGCGCATCGACGACGAGCGACTTCAGCACGTCGTTCATTTCGTTGGGCTTGAATTCCAGCCGGGCCGTCTGCCCGCTCGGCACCTCCCCGGCGCGCTCGAAAAAGCCGACTCCGTGTTTGTAGAGGACCACCCGCTTGACGGGCAATTCGGCGGCGACCAGCGAGGTGGCGGCCAGGACAGCGGGAACAAGACCAGGTTTCATGGGCTCTCTTTTTCGGGGTGACGTGCGCCGCGGTACCGTTCCATTGGAAGGAGTTTTCCGTTTCGCCATAATGGGACTCGTTATGATCATGACGCGTTTCATGAATTCAGGAAAGCGGTCACTTTTGTATCGCCGCATCGGAGCCTTTCCTGCTACCTTAAGATAAATTTGTTTCTCCCTGATCATTTTGGAGAGATTGATCTAAAGAATTCGCCTTAGGCAGTCGATAGTTTTCTTGGAAGCGCCAGTGTTTCGTTTTCTTTTCTGCACTTTTCCGGTGATCTTGTTCGCGTCCGCCCTCATGGCCCAGGACACGAGCGATAGCAACAGCGCTTCCTCCTACGACGGCCCGAATATCATGGGCCGTGGGCAGGTGCAGGTTGGGCGCGTGGGTGCCGACCCGGTCCCGATCCGCTTTTCCTTCAACGCCGCGGGGACGTACGATACGCTTTTGGGCGCCTTACGGGTCGGTCCCGATGGAAACCTGGCACCCGCGGCCGGCTCCTACGGTGTCCAGGGAGGATTCGAAGTGGCGGGACAAAAGGCGAGCCGTCGCTCGGTCCTGGGTCTCTCCTATTCGGGCAACTACAACCATTTTCCCTCGCTCCCAGGCTTCAGCGGTTTCAACCAGGCCCTGACCCTGGCCTATGCCCGCCGGGTAAGCCGCAATCTCGAAATGAACTGGACGAATACCGCCAGTTCGACCAACCGCCTGCTCGGCAACCCTCTTGGCCTGCAAAGCATCGGGGCCGATCCTGTTTCAGCTCCTCTCAGTGAGTTGTTTGATACTCGGATCTACTTTGTCAACTCGCAGATGTCGCTCGCCTACCGGTTGAATTCCCGTTGGCAAATCGTCGGCGGGGGAAACGGGGGGGTCGTGCGCCGGCAGAATAGGGCTTTGGCGGGCGTTAATATCTACGGAGGCGATTCCGGATTGCTCTACCGGGTGAATCGCCGGACCTCTATCGGCGTTAACTATCGCTTCTCGCATTTCAATTTTGGCCGCAGTTTCGGTGAATCGAACATTCACGGCGTCACCGTAACCGTCGCCCGGCAAATTGGGCGGGACTGGCAGGTCAGCGCCTCCGGAAGTCAGTCCTCCGTTCATACGGTCGGAACCCGGCGAGTCTCGCTTGATCCTGTCATTGCCGCGCTGCTCGGACGCTCGGGCGGGGTCGAAGCGTTCGATTCTCGGCAGTGGGTGGCGGGGTATTCCTTTTCCGTCAGCCGGCGCTACCGGCGCAGTACCTTCCGGGGAACAGCCGAACGTGCCGTAGTCCCCGGCAACGGATTCTTGCTGACCTCTCTCAACAGTATCTACGGAGCCAGCGCCGATTACGCCTTCGCGCGGAACTGGAACGTCAACTCGAGTATCGGGCGTAATATGATGTCCGAAATCGCCGGTTCCGGTAACAGCTTTGATTCCTGGCAGGCGCAGGTCGGCGTCACGCGGAACCTGACCACCGAGATCAGCATGAATGGATCTGTCGAATACCGACAATTTGAGTTGAGCACCCAAACTTTGAACCGCAGCGGTTACCGTTTTACCCTGGGTCTGTCCTACTCCCCCACCTCCCTGCCCTTCGGACGTTAGGATCCCCTCGCTACGTATGGCCGACACATTCTCGACCATCCGCGTTCTGGTCGTCGATGACGACCAGATGTTGGGTCGGCTGCTCTTGCGCTTTCTCTCCCGCGCCAGCATTGCTGCCGATCAGGCCGCTTCCGTGGCCGAGGCCCGCGCTACTTTCCTGCCCGGCGTCCACTCCCACGTCGTGGTCGACCTGACACTGCCCGATGGCTCCGGCGCCACCTGGCTGGCCGAGACACTCGCGGTCGATGACGACCTCGTCGGGGTGCTCGCAAGCGGATATCCGGTCTCTCCCGAACTCCTGCCCCCGGCGGTGCGCCACCGCGCCTCCCTGCTCCAGAAGCCCTTCACGCCGCCTGAACTGCTGACCGCGCTCGGCCTGCCCCCACGCGCCTAATCCGTCTCCACGCTCCGCTGCACCTGCCGGTTCACGAACAACCGGAAAAGATCAGGCCGCGCGTAGTGCCCCACGACATCAAGATCGAACTGCGCTTCCCGGATCTTCCCCAACTCCAGATCCGCCACGAGCAAACCTTCCCCGTCCCGTTTCGGCCCGGCCAGCACCTGCCCCAAAGGATCCACAATCACGCTGCCTCCCGTAATCGGCCCCCATTCCCCCGCCGTCTGCCACTGACAGGCGCTCAAAACAAAACACCGCCCCTCCATCGCAATATGCCGCATCGTCGACAGCCACGTCTCCCGGTCATCCACCGTTGGCGCGCAGTACAACTCCACCCCCTGCCCGTACAGCGCCAGTCGCAACTGCGGCATGTAGTTTTCCCAGCAGATCGCCGCACCCACGCGCCCGAGCGGCGTCTCCACCACCCCCAGCGTGCTCCCGTCGCCGGCGCCCCACAACAGCCGCTCCATCGCCGTTGGCATCACCTTCCGGTGCTTACCCGCAGCGGTCCCGTCCGGCCTCAGAAAAAATACCGTGCAGTACAACGTCCCGCCCACCCGCTCGATCGCCCCCGCCACCAGCCACACCCCGTGCCGCGCCGCTACCGCGCCCAACTCCCCGGCATCCTCCACCGCCCCCGCCGCGTAGCGCGCAAACAGCCGCCGACCCTCCTCCGTCCGCCGGCCCACCGTCACCCCAAAGTCCAGACCCTTCGGATAGCCCCCCACGAACGCCTCCGGAAACACCACCAACTCCGCCCCCGCAGTCACCGCCGCAGTCGTCCAGTAGTCCAAACGAGCCAGACTCCCCGCCGTTTCCCACGGCACCGATCCCGCCTGTACTACCGCCACCCGCACCATCGCTTTCCTGTCGCCGCTCATCCGCTTAACGATACACTAAAAAGTTGAAAAAGCCTCTAAAAACGCTCGAACGGGTCCTGTCGAAGGCCGGCCTCGGCTCCCGCACCGAAGCCCGCCGCTGGATCAGCACCGGCCGGGTCGCCGTCAACCGCCAGGTGATTCTCAACCCCGATCACTGGGTCGACATGGACCGCGACAAGATCCTATTCGACGGCAGACCGCTCGTCCGCAAAGAGCACGTCTACCTCGTCCTGTACAAGCCCAAAGGCTACCTCACCACCTACAAAGATCCCGAAAATCGGCCCACCGTCTACAACCTCCTCGGCGACGTCGGCACCTTCGTTGTCCCGGTCGGCCGCCTCGACCTCGATACCAGCGGCCTGCTCCTCCTCACCAACGATACCCAGTTTGCCGAACGCATCATGAATCCCGACTTCCACGTCGCCAAACGTTACCTCGTCAAGGCCAGCCGCCTGCTGACCGACGACGCGCTCGACCGCCTCCGCCACGGTCTCGAACTCGACGACGGCCCCACACGGCCCGCCCTCGTCGAACGCCTCCGCGACAGCGAAAAATACACCCACTTTGAGATCACCCTCACCGAAGGCCGCAACCGCCAGGTCCGCCGCATGGTCGAAGCCCTCGGCGCCTCGGTCCTCAAACTGGTCCGTGTTGCCATCGGCCCCCTCCGCATCGGCACACTTGAGGTCGGCAAATGGCGCTACCTTGAACCCAGCGAACGCGCCGCCCTCCTCCCTCAGCGCAGCCTAGCCCGCAAGGCCTCCACCCGCTTGCCGTAGGCCGATTCAAAGCTCCGCCGCGGCAGCGCGATCTTTTTCCGCAGCTCCGGCTCCCGCAGCAGCTTCCGGCCGCTCGCCGGCAACCCCTCGGCCGCCCGCTCAAAGCTCCGCTCGTGCGCCATCTGCCAGCCCGCCAGGGCGCGGAAGTAGCCCAACTGGTTGTCAATCTTCTTGCAGCCCCGCAGCAGCGCGTCCAAAACCTCCACCCGCTCAGCATCATCAAGCAGCGGACTGCCCCCGACCACGGCCCCCCAATCGTCGAGGAAGGGCCCGAGCGGCAGCAGCAGCGCCGGCGAACGCCGCAGCGCCTTCACGCCGCGCAGAGGATAGTGCCGGTGGCCCTCCGCACTCAAACAGTCCCGGTACAAATCAGCGATGTGCCCGAAAATCCCCCCGAACGGTGTCCTGTTCTCGTGCGCCAGCCGGTGAAACGTCCGCTTGGCCTCCGAGTGCTTCGCCGCCCCTTCCCAGTAGCCGATCCCCTGGTCCAAGTCCCCAAGATTATGGGTAATCGAAACGGCCAGCTGCAGCGTTTCCATCTCCCGCCCCGGGGTGCGCAACGCCCGGCGGAACGCCTGCGCCTGCCGCTCGAGCTCGGCCGCAATCCCGGCGCTGAATGGCTCCTCCCAGCCGAGTTGCAGGTACCGCCCCAGCCCCCCGCTCGCCACCGAAAACCATTCGCCGTTGTGCCCGGATACCGGCCCGCACACCGGATCCACGGTCACCCGCGTCGAGATCCCCTCGGTCGTCCAATCCTTCATCTGCAGGGTGAATGCCGCCATCCGCTCCAGCACCTCCGGGGACCGCGTCTGATTCCACAACACGCCGCGGATCTTGCTGTCAACATCGGTCGGCACAAACGTCGCCACCGTCGCCTGGTGCGCCGCGCAGCACAGAGCAAAATAGTCTTCCAGGCTCTCCACCGTCCGCGCCGAACTCAGCACGCGCAGATAGCCCGTGGGCGTTCCGCCCAGGCCGACTAACGGCCCCTCCTCCGCCGCGTCCAGCCGGAGAAAAGGCGCCGTATTCCGCACCTGCTCAAGAATCGTCTCCGGAGGAATGAATTGTGACCATACCGGTTCCGCCATGCCACGCTCAATCCGCCGTCCTAGCGGAACAAGCGGCGCTCCCGCCGCAGAAAGGCCGGGGTATCCACGTCATCAAACGGATCGGCCGGCGGCGGTTCTGCCGGCGGCGCCGGCGCCGCAACCCGTTCCGCCGACGCCGTCACCACCTCAACGCTTTCGCGCACCACCGGCTCGCTGAGCGGTCCCGGCGGCGATGGCAACTCCAAAACCGACATCGCAGACCCCGCGTCCACCCCGGCGCCCGCCGCCTGGCGCCGCTGGATCTGGGGCAGCGTATGGCGCTCAAATCCGGTCGCAATCACCGTCAGTTTCACCGTCTCCTCCATCGTCTCGTCCACCACCACACCGAAGCTGATCTGCACATCTTCGTTCTGCGTCGCTTCCCGCACGAGCGTACAGGCCTCGCTCACCTCAAGCAGACCCAACTGGCTTGACCCGGTGATATTAATCAGAATCCCCTTGGCGCCCTCGACGCCCCCCTCTTCGAGCAGCGGAGAGTTGATGGCCTGCTCGGCCGCCGCAATCGCCCCGTTCTCGCCCGTCGCCGTCGCCGTACCCATCATGGCGTAGCCCATGCCGGACATAATGGCGCGGATATCGGAAAAGTCCCGATTGATCACCCCCGGCGTCGTGATGATGTCGGCGATGCCCTGCACCGCCTGCCGCAGCACATCATCGGCCATCTGCAGCGCCTGCTGAAAGCTCGTACCCTTCTCCGCCAGACGCAGCAGCTTATCGTTGGGAATCGAAATGACGGTATCCACCACGCTCGCAATCTCGGCCAGGCCCTGCTCGGCCTGCTTCATGCGCCGGGGGCCTTCAAAACTGAACGGCTTGGTAACGACGGCCACGGTCAGCGCACCCAACTCCCGCGCGAGCGAAGCGACAATCGGCGTTGCTCCGGTACCCGTCCCGCCGCCCAGGCCGGAGGTGATGAACACCATATCGGCGTCCTCGAGAATCTCGATGATCCGGTTGGTATCCTCCATCGCGGCCTGCCGCCCAATCTCCGGGTTGGCGCCCGCGCCCAGCCCGTTGGTAATCTTGCTGCCGATCGGCAGCCGGTTCGGCACCGGCGAGGCCTGCAGCGCCTGCATGTCCGTGTTCAGAACGTAGAACTCCACGCCCTGCAACCCGGCGTTCATCATGCGCGCCACGGCATTGCAGCCGCCACCGCCCACGCCGATCACCTTAATCCGGGTCCCGAGATCGGTATCTTCCTGAATGTGAAATTTAAGTTCTGCCATGGCGTATCCTTTGGCGCTCGGCCGGCGCTCAGCGTATCAATAAGTTTAGAAACGGAGGAGGAGGCTTCCGCCCTCCCCGGTCCTGCTTCAGTCGGCCCGAGTACATCGCCAGCCCGGCGGCTGTCGTCCATCCCGGGTGATTCAATCGGTTGGGCCAGTCCAGAATGCCCACCGGCAATCCGTTCCGCGCCGGACAGTTCAACACCTGCTCGGCCACGTCGCACATCCCGTTCAGACGCGCGCCCCCGCCGCACAACACCACGCCCTCCAGCAGCTTGCGGTCCATGCCCGCCTCCATCACCTTCCGCTGGACATACTCGAACAGAAACTGCGCTCGCGCCTCCAGCATATCATTCAGTTCCCGCCGCGGCGCCTCGCGCGGGGCGCGTCCTTCGCCCGACGGCACTTCAATAAACGTGTTGTCCGCCGTCAGCCCCAGAATGGCGCAGCCGTACTCAATCTTCAGCCGCTCGGCGTCCTCGTGCGTCACATGGAACCCGGCACTCACGTCCCGGCTGAAATGGTCGGCCGAAACCGGCAGACTCGCCGCCAGCACCATCGCCTCGCCATCGTAGATCGCCAGATCGGTCGAATGCAGGCCAATATCCACCACCGCCACGCCCTTCTCCCGCTCCTCGGGCAGCACGCTGGCGTAGCCGGCCGCCATCGCTTCGAACACCGTCTCCTCGACGGCAAGATGCGCATGGTGCACGGCGCTCACCAGCCCCTGGTGCTCAATCGCCGAAGTGGTCACCACGTGCACATTGGCTTCAAGGCGCGATCCGCGATATTCCCGCGGATTCAGAATCCCCGTCCGCCCATCCAGCGTAAAGTCCTGCGGCAGCACCTGCAGCAGAATCCGGTCGTCCTCAAGGCGCACCCGGCAGGCCAGTTCCACCGCGTACCGCATGTCAGACTCGTCAATCTGCCGCGGCCGGCCCAACTCGTACACGCCCCGCGCGTTGGCCCCCTTGATCGCATCCCCGCCCAAACCCACCACCGCGGCGTCAAATCCAATCTGCGCCTGCCGCTCGGCCTCCCGCGCCGCCGCCTTCACGGAATCTGATAACTGCGCCCGGTCCGCAATCCGCCCCTTGGCCCAACCCCGCCCCTCGGCCTCCCCCGAACCGAGAAAACGGATCTTGCCATCTTCAACCACACAAACGGCGCAACGCGTCCGCGCACTCCCCACATCGAGACCCACCGCCAGCTTCACTTTACTACCAGCCATGCGCAATCCCCCCGTGCAGCGCCAACCCCGCCGCCACCGCCCATCCGGGCGCCGACAGCTCGAGCGGCCACTCCGCCACCCCCACCACCTGACCCAGCCGCACCGGACACTGCAGCAACTCCTCGGCGTAGTCGCACAGCCCGGGCAGGCACGCCCCGCCCCCGGTCAGGATCACGCCCCCGGGCGGCGGCAACTGCCCCGCCAACTGCTCAATCTCGAATTCGAGCATATGCAGATACTGTCCCGCGCGCGCCTCCAGAATCTCCTGCATCGGCGTCGCCTGTTCTTCGAGCGACAGCCTCGAAATGCCCCCCTGCGTCACTTTCCGGTGTTCGGCCTCGGCTAGCGGCAGTTCGAGCAGCGTGGCGATATCCTCGGTGAACGCCCGGCCCCCCGCCGGCACACTCGCCGTCCGGATCCCGCCCGCCAGGTCGCTGTAGGCCAACTCGGTCGACTCCACCCCAATCGCCGCCGCGCTGATGCCGCCCTGCCGCATCCGGTCCGAGGTAGTCGCCAGCAGCGCCGCCTCCCCCTCAATCACATAATCCGCCACCCGCAAGCCGCTCCGCTCAAGCGCCGCATTCAACGCTTCCATCTGACTAAACGAGTCCGCGTAGCCCGCCGTCACCGTGTTAATCTCCGTCCCTCCTCGGATCGAGGCCGCCATCGCCGCCGCCGAAACCGCACCCGCCAACGACTCCACGTTGCGAATCCTGCCCTGCTCCCAACCCTGCGAAGGCACAACGCTGGCACTCCGCAGCCGGGGCCGCCCGTTCACCCACTCAATCAACACACAACGAATATGCGCCGTGCCGGCGTCCAAGCCCGCACGCAGAAGCGAGGCGCTAAACTCCACTGGGTACCTCGGGGGAGGCGGTCCGCTCCGCCTTCCCGCCCTCGGGCGGCAGGGAGAGGATGTTGCCTTCCATCCGCAAATCAAACATGGTTGCCCCGGGCTCCCGCTTCTGAATCGCCGGGTAGTGCTGCCGGAACTTCTCCAGGCGCCGCCGGAACTGCCGGTCTCCTACGTGCAGCAACACCGCACGTCCGTTCTCGTCCTGCATCACCTTAAAGTTACCCGCATCAGTAGCATCCACCTCGGAAATCTTCGCAGCCAGCGGCCCGGCGTCCTCGAGCAGCTTCAAAAACCGATGCACCCGCTGCTTTCTCTCCCCAGTATCGGCCAGCACCCCGACCCCCGTCAGCACCGGCAAATGAAACTCGCCCGGCTGCTGCAGCGCAAGCAGATTGCCCTCCCCGTCAATCAGGGCCGGCACCGTGCTCTGCCCCGACCCGGGAATCTGCACCCACGCCACCGGCACCCGCTCGGTCACCGTCACGCGAATCCGGTTCGGCCACACCCGCATCACCGAAGCCTCCGCGATCCATGGATTACCCAACAACTGCAGCCGCCGCTCCTGAATCGGCAGCAGATACAGGCTACGCCCGTAGTCGGGGCGGAACACCGACACTACCTGCGTACGCGCCGCGTTCTTCAAACCCGCAATCTCCAGCGCCGGACTCTCCTCGTCCTCCGCCGGCGCCGGCGCCACCAGAAACTGCGTGTCCCGCATCAGAAAACGCCGCACCTCCTGCCAGCCAGCCAGCAGCCCAACGAGCGCCGCCGAAAACAGCGTCGCCCCCACCAACCCCCGCCATACCAGGCGGAACCTCGCCTTCCGCGCCGTTTCCTTCGGCGTCGTCCGGTCCCCGGCGTTACCGCGCTGCTTGCGTGCCATGTCCTCTCTCCTGTTCCCGCAGCCGCGCCAGGATCTTCTCCCCAGCCTGCCAGACGCTGCCCGCTCCCATCGTTACAATCACGTCCCCCGGCGCGGCAGCCGCCGCCACCGCCGCCACCGCCGCCTCCATCGAACCGCAGTAGCGCGCTCCCCGGTGGCCAAAATCCTGCAACCGTTCGACCAGCACCTCCGAACTCACCCCGGCAATCGGCGGCTCCGAGGCGGCATAAATATCCATCAGATACACCGCATCGGCCTGGTGAAAGCTCCGCGCGAACTCATCAAGCAGATGCTGGGTCCGCGTATACCGGTGCGGCTGGAAAATCACGTGAATCCGGCCGAACCGGCACAGCCGCGCCGCCGCCAGCGTTGCCCGCACCTCAGTCGGATGATGGCCGTAATCATCGACCACCGTCACACCACCCGCCTCGCCCCGCCGCTGGAAACGCCGGTCCACCCCCGCGTACTCCAGCAGCCCGCTCGCAATCACCGCCACCGGCACGTCCAACTCCAGCGCCACCGCCACCGCCGCCGTCGCGTTCAACACATTGTGCGCTCCCGGCACCCGGATCTCGAACGTACCCAACTCCTCACCCCGCAGCCGCAGCTTCCACCGCGAAGCCAGATGGCCGTAGGCGGCCTCGGTCACCTGCAGATCGGCCTGCGCACTCACGCCGTACGTGATCGTCCGCCGCTTCACCCCGGGCAGAATCTGCTGCACGTTCTCATCGTCCAGACACAACACCGCCGCCCCGTAGAACGGCACCTTGTTTACAAAATCCCGGAACGCCGCCCGAATCTCTTCAATCGAGTGGTAGTGATCCAGATGCTCCCGGTCAATATTCGTTACCACGGCCAGAATCGGCGCCAGCTTCAGAAACGAACCGTCGCTCTCATCGCTTTCCACCAGCAGAAAATCGCTCTGCCCAAGCCGGGCGTTCTCCCCGCCCAGCGTCCCTACCTTCCCACCCACCACTACCGTCGGATCGAGCCCCGCATGCGCCAGCACCGCCGCCGTCATCGACGTCGTCGAGGTCTTCCCGTGGCTCCCCGCAATGGCGATGCCGAACTTCAGCCGCATCAACTCCGCCAGCAACTCCCCGCGGGGAATCACCGGAATGCCCAACCGACGCGCCTCGACGAGCTCCGGGTTGTCCGCCCGCACCGCCGAGGTCACCACCAGCGCCTTCGCCCCGGCCACGTTTCCCGCCGCATGGCCCTCGTAAACCCGTATCCCCATCTGCGCCAGCCGCTCGGTGGTCGCCGAAAACTTCTGGTCCGAACCGGAGATCGTATAGCCGAGGTTGTGCAGCACCATGGCAATGCCGCTCATGCCAATGCCGCCAATGCCGGTGAAGTGCAGATGTTGTGGCTTAAAAAACATGCTAACCCTTTATTGTTTCAGGACCGGCTCCATTCCTCAAGCCCACTCCTCCAGCAGATCCGCCGCCCGCTCCGCCGCCCCCGTCCGCGCCAGCGCTCCCGCCGCCGCCCCCATCCGCTCGAGCACCCCCGGCTCCCGCAGCGCCGTAATCTCCGCCCGCAGCCGCTCCGGCGTGCACTCGGCGTCGCGGACCATGCGCGCCGCTCCCTTCCGCGCGAACGCCTCGGCGTTGCCCGCCTGATGATCATCGGCCGCGAACGGGTACGGCACCAGAATCGCCGGCTTACCCGCCGCCGCCAGCTCCGCCACCGCTCCCGCTCCCGCCCGGCAGATCACCAGATCCGCCGCCGCAAACGCCCCCGGCATATCCTCCAAAAACTGCGTCACCTCCAACCCCGCCACCGGCTCCGCCCCCGCGCCCGCCTGCAGCACCACCCGGATCCCCTCCGCCGCCAGCCACGGCGCCAAACCCCGCACCGCCTCGTTCAACCGCCGCGCCCCCCGGCTCCCCCCCGTCACCAGAATCGACAACCGTTCCCCCCGCTCCTTCGGTCGCAGCCCGAAAAACTCCCGGCGCACCGGCAACCCCGTCAACTCCGCCCGCCCCGCCGGAAAGTACGGCACTGCTTCGTCAAAACTCACGAGCGCCCGCCGCGCCAGCCGCCCCAGCCACCGGTTCGTCAATCCCGGCACCGCATTGGGCTCCATCAGCAGCAGCGGCACCCCGCACAACCACGCCGCCAACCCCACCGGCCCCGCCGCGTACCCGCCCATGCTGAAAACACCCGCCGCCCGCCGCCCCCGCAGCAGCCCCACACAACGCGCCACGCTCCCCGGCAGCTCGAGCAGCGTCCGCACCTGCCGCAGCCTCCCCTGCCCCTGCAAACTGCCAATCGCTATCAGCTCCAGCGGAAACCCCGCCGCCGGCACGAGCTTGGTTTCAAGACCCCGCGCCGTGCCCACAAACACCGGCTCGTGGCCGCGCGCGCGCAACTCCCGCGCCACCGCGATTCCGGGAATCACGTGGCCGCCTGTGCCGCCGCCTGCCATCAGAAACACCATCTAGTTCGAGCGCTCGCTCACACTCAACAACAGCCCCACCAAAAACAGCGTTGCCAGCAGCGAACTGCCGCCGTAGCTGATCATCGGCAGCGGAATGCCCTTGGTCGGCCCCAGCCCCGTCACCACCGTCAGGTTGAACAGCGCCTGCCAGACAATCATCGTCGTCACCCCCAGCGCCAGATACCGTCCAAAGTCATCCGGCGCCACCAGAAACGTTCGGTAACCCCGCCACAGCACCACGAAAAAGCCCACCAGCACCGCCGCCGTCCCCAACAACCCCAACTCCTCGCCAATCACGGCATAAATAAAATCGGTGTGCGGCTCCGGCAGATAAAACAGCTTCTGCTTGCCGTCCATCAGCCCCAAACCGAACCAGCCGCCCGAACCCAGCGCGATCTTGGCCTGCAAACCCTGCCACGCCGCATCCGGCGGCGCCCCCGAACTCCGTACGTAGGTCAGAATCCAGCCGTTCGGGTCAATCTGCTTCAGGATCTTGTGCTCCGGATCAAGCATGACGATCATGCGACCCACCCGGTAGGGTTTGGCCGCAATCCCAGCCAGCAGCAGCAGCATCGCCACCGGCGTTGCCTTCACAAGATACTTCCAATCGAGACCCGCCACAAAAAACGTCACCGCCGTCGCAGCGACGAGCACCACCGCCGTCCCCAGGTCCGCCACCGAAACCGCCAGGGCTAGCGTCCCCAGCACCAGCCCGCACCCGCCCAGCGTGAACCGCATGTTGTTCACCGCCCGGATCCGCCGCGTCAGAAAAAACGCAACGAAGACTACCAGCGCCGGCTTGGCCAACTCACTCGGCTGCAGCCGCCCCACCCCCAGGTTCAACCACCGGTGCTTGGCCCCGTCCATCACAAACGCCGCCATCAGCAGCATCAACACCACGCCCACCCCGCCAAACGCCCACGCCGGGGTGTTGAAGCGCCGGTAGTCCAGCCGCTTCATCCCCATCATCACAAGAAACGATGCCCCCGCCCACAGCAACTGGTGACCGAAAAAGTGGTGCGGCTCCACCTTGTATTTGCCCTGCACCGCAATAATCGAACTGGCCGAGTACACCATCACGAGGCCAAAGGTAACCATCACCACAATGGCCAAAAACAGCGCCTTATCCGTGTAAAGTCGTTTTCCCATACCGTTTACTCCAACTGCCGCACCAGCTCTTTAAACACCCGCCCCCGATGCTCGTAGCTTTGGAACTGGTCAAAGCTCGCGCACGCCGGCGCCAGCAGCACCGTATCGCCACTCACCGCCCCCGCCCGCGCCGCCGCCACCGCCTCCGCCATCGTCCCGCAATCCCGCAGCGGTAGCCCCGGGTCGACTTCGGCCAACTGCGCCCGGATCACCCCCGCCGCCGCACCGATCAGCAGCACTCCTTTGGCTTTCTCCCGCAGCCGCCCGGCCAGCGTCCGGTAGTCGCTCTGCTTGTCCTTGCCGCCCAAAATAACCCACAAGCCCCCGGCAAAGGCGTCAAGCGCCTTCTCCGTTGCATCCACGTTGGTCGCCTTCGAATCGTTGTAATAGGTAACGCCATCGAGCGACCGCACCGGCTCAATGCGATGCTCGACCCCGGGAAACGACCGGATTCCTGCCTCAATCGCATCGAGCGAAACGCTGGCCAGCCACGCCGCCGCCGCCGCCGCCATCACATTCTCGACGTTATGCCGACCGCGCAGCGGAATCGCCGCCACCGGCAGCAACTCCTGCTCATCCACCGTAATCACTCCGTCCTTTTCAGCTACCGCCCACGGCCCTGGCTCCGGCGCGTTAAAATACACCACCTTCGCCCGCGTCCGCCGCGCCAGTGCCGCCGATGCCGCATTCCCCGCATTCAACACCGCCACCTGGCCCCGCCCCTGCGTCTCCACCAGCCGCGCCTTGGCGTCGATGTACCGCTCCATCGTGCCGTGCCGGTCCAGGTGATCGGGCGTAATGTTCAAAACCACCGCGATATCAGCCACGAACGTCTCAATAGTCTCCAGTTGGAAACTCGACAGCTCCAGCACGTTCCACTGCCCCGGCCGCGAATCATCCACCATCGCCGCCGGCGGAACCCCAATGTTCCCCCCCACCTGCGCCAGCACCCCCGCCTCGCCGAAGATGTGTCCCACCAGCGCCGTCACCGTCGTCTTGCCGTTCGATCCCGTAATCCCGATCTTCCGCCCTTCGAGCAGCGGCGCCGCAAACTCAAGCTCCCCCATCACCCGCGCCCCCGTAAACACTGGCGTTTCGAGCGGCACCCCCGGCGACTGAATCACCAGATCAAACGCCGCCCCCCGCGCCTCGGCCTGCGGCAGATACTCCACCCCCAACGCCGCCACCTCACCCGCAAACGCCGTCTCGGCCAGCGGCTTGTGGTCGCACACCGTCACCCGCGCACCCAGCCGGAGCGCCAGCCGGGCGGCAGCCACACCGCTCCGGCCCAGCCCAACCACCAGAATCTGCTTGCCGAACCAATCCAAAGGCTCCTCCGTTCACCGCAGCTTTAACGTCGTCAAGGCGAACAAAGCCATGATCAAGCCCAGAATCCAGAACCGGGTAATGATCTTCGTCTCCGTCCAGCCCAAAATTTCAAAGTGGTGATGCAGCGGCGCCATCTTGAAAATCCGCTTCTTGCGCAGCTTGTAGCTGCCCACCTGCAAAACCACGCTCAGCAACTCGATAATGTAAACCCCGCCCAGAAACAACAACAGCAGCTCCTGCTTGATCAACACCGCCACCGTCCCCAGCGCCCCGCCCAACGCCAGCGAACCCACATCCCCCATGAACACCTCCGCCGGATGCGCGTTGAACCACAAAAAGCCCAGCGAAGCCCCCGTCATCGCCCCGCAGAACACCGTCAACTCACTCGCCCCCGGCAGCCGCACCAGATCCAGATACTCGGCAAACGTCCGGTGACCGCTCACGTAGGTCAACATCGTCATCGCCCCCGCCGCAATAATCATCAACCCGATCGCCAACCCGTCCAATCCGTCCGTCAGATTCACCGCGTTCGACGATCCCGCCAGCACAATCACCAGAAACAGAAAGAAAGAACCGAACGCCAGAGGATACGTCCACGGACTCACCAAAAACACATCCAGCAGCAGATTCGGCTTGAACTCTTTAAAAAACGGCACGTTCATCAGCGGATCGTAACCGCCCCGCGAACGCAGCACCAGCAGCATGCCCCCAATCGCGCAGCTCGCCACCACCTGCCAGAAGAACTTCCGCCGGGCCGTAAACCCCAGGTTTTTCTGCTTTTTTACCTTCGCGTAATCATCGAAAAATCCGATCGTGCCAAAGCTCAGCAGGCCGAACAGCGCAATCCACACGTACGGATTTCGCAGGTTCGTCCACAGCAACGTCGGCACCACGATCGAAATCAGAATCAGCAAACCACCCATCGTCGGCGTCCCCGCCTTCTTCTGGTGCGCCGTCACCTCCTCGCGAATCTGCTGGCCGAACTTGAACTCCCGCAGCCGCCGGATCAGCCACGGCCCCAAAAACAGCGACAAAAACAGCGCCGTCAAACTCGCAAACGCCGTCCGGAACGTAACGTACCCAAACAGCCGGGCCGGTCCAAAGACCGGCGAAAGTTGTTCAAACAATAGCCAATAAAACATTACCCGGCCCGATACCTTTCCACTGCCAGCTCCATCCTTGTCCCCCGCGAACCCTTGAACAGCACCAGATCCCCCGGCCTCGTCAGCCCCACCAGCGCCGCCCCCGCCTCCTCCGGCCCCGCGAAAAAACGCCCCTCCACCCCCCCGCCGCGCGCCGCCTCCACCAACCCCGCCGCGTCCCCCGTCACCCCCACCACCAAGTCAAATCCCAACGCCGCCGCCCGCTCCCCCACCGCCCGGTGCAGCGCCGCCGACCAATCCCCCAACTCCCGCATCTCACCCAATACCGCAATCCGCCGCCCCGCCGGCAGCAGCGCGGCATACTCCAGCATCGCCTCCGCCGCGTCCGGGTTGCTGTTATAGCAATCGTTCAAAATGGTTACTCCGTTGCACTGCTCCCGCTCGCCGCGCATCTTGCCCGGCCGCAGCCCCCGCGCCTGCTCGGCCATCTCGGCGAGCGGTACGCCCAACTCCCGGCCCACCGCCACCGCCGCCGCAATATTCAGAACAGCGTGTTTCCCCGCTACCTGCGTTTCAAACACCGTGCCGTCAATCCGGAACCACGCTCCCTCGCCGCCCATCGCAAGCGCCTCCACCCGGCAGTCCGCCCCCTCGCCCAGCCCGAACTTCACCGTCCGCCCCGGATGGACCCCACCAAACCGGCTCACCCGCGCGTCATCAGCGTTCAACACCGCCAGCCCATCCGGCGGCAGACTCTCCACCAGCTCCCGCTTGGCCAGCGCAATCGCCTCCCGGCTTCCCAGATTCTCAATGTGCGCCGTCCCCACGTTCGTCACCACCGCAATCTGCGGCCGCCCCAGCGAGGCCAGAAACCGGATCTCCCCCCGATGGTTCATACCCATCTCGAACACAAACACCTGCCCCGCCTCGCTCTGCCGCAAAATCGACAGCGGCAGACCAATATGGTTGTTCAGGTTCCCCTCGTTCTTGCCCACCCGGAACCAGCCGCCCAGCAGCGCCGCAATCGTCTCCTTCGTCGTCGTCTTCCCCGCGCTGCCCGTCACCCCCACCACCGTCCCCGTCAATCGCAGCCGCGCCCGCCGCGCCAGATCCTGCAGGGCCGCCAGCGTATCCCACACCCGGAACTGCGGCACCCCACACCCGGCCACCTCCCGGTCCACCAGCACCGCCGTCGCCCCCCGCGCCGCGGCATCCATCACAAAATCGTGGCCGTCGTGCACCTCCCCCCGCAGCGCCACATACAACGGATCCTCGCCCCCCTGCGTCCGCGTGTCGATACTCCATGACCCCACGCTCCCAGGACCCTCCGGACCAACCCCGCCCGTCGCCGCCAGAATCTCCGCAAAGCTCATTCGCATGCCGCCACCCCGTATCCCAGACGCCCCAGCACCGCCCGCGCCACCAACCGGTCGTCAAACGCAATCGTGCCCGTCCGGGTCACTTGATAGGTCTCGTGCCCCTTGCCCGCCAACACCACGATGTCTCCCGCCCGCGCCCGCCCCAGCGCCGCCGCAATCCCCGCCGCCCGGTCGGGCTCCACCACGTGCGGCGCATCCGTCCGCCGCAGCCCCACCAGCACGTCATTCAAAATCGCCAGCGGATCCTCACTCCGAGGATTATCGCTCGTCACCACCACGAAATCGCTCCACTCCCCCGCCGCCATCCCCATCCGCGGCCGCTTCGTCCGGTCCCGGTCGCCCCCACAGCCGAACAGGACAATCAGCCGCCCGCCCGTCAACAACCCCCGCGCCACCCGCAGCGTGTTCCGCAGCGCGTCTTCGGTGTGCGCATAATCCACCACCACCAGAAACGGCTGCCCACACGCAACCCGCTCAAATCGCCCCGGCACCCCCTGGCACGCCGCAATCCCACGCAGCATCGTCTCCCAGTCCATCCCGTAGCTCAGCCCCGTCCCCAGCGCCGCCAAAATGTTGTACACGTTAATCTCTCCCGTCAGCGCCGACCGGACTTCGTGCCGCTCCCCCCCGCGCACCGCCCAAAACCGCAGCCCCGCGAACGTGCTCTCAATGCCCTCGGCCCGCAGCTCCGCCCCCTTCCCCAAACCGTAGCGCAGCACCACCGTCCCCGCGGCCGTCCCGATCCGCCGCCCGTACTCATCGTCGGCGTTGATCACCGCCTGGGCCGGCTTGTACTCCTCGCCAAACAACCGCGCCTTGGCTGCAAAGTAGGCTTCCATCGTCCCGTGATAGTCGAGATGATCCTGCGTCAGATTGGTAAACACCGCGGTATGAAACCGCACCCCGCTCACCCGCCCCTGCGCCAGCGCATGCGAAGAAACCTCCATCGTCGCGTACCGCCCCCCAGCCTCCACCGTCCGCGCCAGCAGACCAAACAGATCAAGCGACTCCGGCGTCGTATTCGCCGCCGCCTCGGCCACCCCCGCCACGTCATATCCGATCGTGCCGATGCGCGTTGTCCGGTGCCCGGCCGCCCGCAGCACGCTGTCCATCACGTAAGTGCACGTCGTCTTCCCGTTCGTCCCCGTCACCCCGGTCACGCCCAGCCGTTCATCCGGCGCCCCGTAGAACACCTTCGCCGCCCTCGCCAGCGCTCGCCGCCCGTGCGCTACCTGGATCCACGGCATCGTCATCCCCTCCGGCCGCACCGCCTCGCTCACCACCGCCACCGCCCCCCGCTCCATCGCCTGCAAAGCGTAGCGCCGCCCATCTTCAACCGCCCCCACAAACGCAAAAAACAGCGTTCCCGGCTCCACCCGCCGCGAGTCGTACGCCAAGCCCCGGCACCCCGCCGCCCACAAACCCTCGGCACTCACCGCCACTACGCCGGCTCCGTCGAGCAATTCCCGCACCGTGAAGCTCACCGCGAAAACTCCACCCGGATCCGCCGCGATTCACCCAGCAGCGCCCCCGGACGCGGCTGTTGCCGCCTGGCAATCCCCGACCCCACCACATCCACCTGCAAACCCGCCGCCGCCGACTCCCGCAGCACGGCCCGCAAGCTCTTTCCCTTGAAGTTCGGCGCCGTCGGTCCGGCCACCAGGTGCGGATTCCCCTGCGCCAGATTTTCCTGGCGCTCTTCGGTCTGCTCTTCCTCCTGTTCAACCACCACCGGCCCGGCCGGCGGCGCCGCCGGCGCCACCGTATCCGGCAGGTCCCGCGCCACGCCCAAAATCCGCAGCGCATCCTGCGCCACCTTCCGGAACACCGGACCCGCTACCCCGCCCGCCTTCTTCGTCGTCCGGTTCAACGTCACCACCACCACAATCTCCGGATTCGACACCGGCGCAAAGCCCATGAACGTCGAGTTGTAAAGGCTCTGGTAGCCCTTACCCGACTCCCAGATCTTGCCCGTGCCCGTTTTGCCCCCCGAAGTATAACCCCGCAACTTCGCCTCTTTCCCCGTCCCGGCCAGCACCACCTGCTCCATCATCCGCCGCATCATGATCGCCGTCTCCGGCCGAATCCGCTGCTCGGGCGGCGGCAGCACCTCCCGCTCCACCGGCCCACCCGGCGCCCGCCGGTCCAGAATCAGATGCGGCTTCACCCACACCCCATTGTTGGCGATAATCCCGGCCGCCTGCGCCAGCTGCAGCGTCGTCGTCATCATCTCGTGGCCAATCGCCACCGAAGCAATCGAATCCCGCTTCCAGCGCCGCATCGCATGCAGCACCCCGGCCGACTCCCCGGGCAGCCCCACCTTCACCTCGTCCCCGAATCCGAAACGCCGCATGTACTCGTACAGATTCTCCGCGCCCACCTCCAACCCAATGCTCACCGATCCCAGATTCGACGACTTGGCCAGCACCATCTCCATCGGCAGCACCCCGTAGGCATGCTCATCGTGGATATCGCGCCCCAAAATCCGCTTCACCGTCCCGCCACACGCAATCGGCGTCTCCGGCCGCAGCTTCGTCGTCTCCAGCGCCGCCGCCATCGTTATCACCTTGCACACCGAACCCGGTTCAAACGGCACGCTCACCGCGTGGTTCACCCGACTCGCCAACTCCCCCTCGCCCGCCACCCGCACGTTCGGATCAAACGTCGGCCAACTGGCCATCGCCAGAATCTCCCCCGTCTTCACATGCAGCACCACCAGCGACCCAAAGGGAATCCCACCCTCCAACAGCGCCTCGCGCAGCGAGCTCTCGGCCACAAACTGAATCCCGTCGTCGATCGTCAACCGGACATCCGCCCCCGCCTCCGGCGCCCCGTCCTGATAATGCCGGCCATAACCCCGGCTCCGCGAGTCCTGCTCCACCTGCACCCGCGCCGCCACCCCCAGCAGCTCCTCGTTCCAGCCAAGCTCCACGCCCCCTTCCCCTTCCCCCTCTCCGTTGACCGAACCCAGAAGATTCGCCGCCAGCGTCTGATTGGGATACACCCGCCGCCCCGTGGCGCGCACCGAAACATAATCCAGATGGAATGCCAGCACCTGATCCACCTGCTCGAGCGTCGCGTACTCCTTGATGCACAGGTCCCCCCGCCCATCCCGCCGCGCCTCCATGATCTTCCGCTCAAGCGCCTGCGGATCGAGCGCCAGCGAACCAGCCAGCATGCTCGTCGCAAAGTCAACGTCCGGAATGTCGAGCGGCGTCACATGCACCGCATGGTCCGGCACACTCATCGCCAGCTTCCGGTTGCCCCGCGTGAGAATCTGCCCCCGCATGGCTACATCCTCCATGCTCTTGATCTGCTGACCCTTGGCGACCTTCGCCCAGTTGGCATGCTCGATCACCTGCAGTTGCACCAGACGCCCGAAGATCAACAATCCCCAAACCAGTGTGAACCAGGTTACGAAGATCAAACGCTTATGCGCTTGCGGCTCCGCCGTCGTCTCCAAGTTACTATCCATCGTATTTACTCCACTCGAAACCGGGCGGGCGGAACCACGGACCCGGCTCACCGGAGAGTCCGTCCGCCCGCCCCGGCTTGCTGGCCTTGCGGCACTTCCTTCGGGGGAGGAATTCTAAAAGTCGATCACGTACGAAAGAACCCGGGGCAGCCGTTGCGCGAAGTCACCTTCACGCCGGGGGAGTAGGATTGGAAGACGGCCGCCCCCGGTATGGAAAAATTGTTTACTTCTTGCCGGCCGGCGCCTGGTTCATCGCCAACGCCGTGGACCGTTCCTCAATGTTCAGCACGACCAGCGTCTCCGGCGACGGCTCGTTGAACTTCAGCTTCTTGGCCTCATCGGCCAGCAGCACCGGACTTACCAACCGGTTCTCGGCCGCCTCCAATTGCGCCAACTCGTGAATCAGACGCTTCTGCTCAGCCCGCGAACGCTCCAGTTGGTATCCCGCCAGCTTGCCGTAAGCCATTGGCACAATCATGCCCACCGCCGCCACCGCCAGCAGACACGCCGCGCCTATCGTCTTCCAGCACGTCGCCGTCGCCGCCTTGTCTTCCGTGCGGACCACGTGGTGGTTATCGATCCGCTTTACAAACAAATGAATCTGCTCGTTCGGCATCGGACGCAGCGTCCCCGGCTCCGGACGGCGTTCGACTCGCTCCTGCGAAATACCGCGGCTGCCTGCCGCACTCCGCGGCAGCATGCGGCTAAAAAAGTCGTTTACGAAGGTGGCCATGTTTTTCTACTCTCCCCTACCATTGCTCTTGCGTTTGGCGCCTTCCGGCTTTACAGCATTTCCAGCACCCGCAGCGTTGCGCTCCGGCTGGCGGAATTCTCGTGAACCTCTCGATCCGTTGGTTTGACAGCGTGTTTGGTTAACAGACGAGCCCGTCCCTCGCGGTGCAGGCGTTGAAAATGCGTCTTGACAATCCTGGCTTCCCCCGAATGAAATGCGATGATTACCGCCCTTCCACCCGGCTCGAGTAAGTCCGGCAAAGCTTCCATTAACGCCGTAACTTCCTCTAGTTCCTCGTTCACCGCCATCCGAAGAGCCATGAAAGTTAACGTCGCCGGATGCAGCTTCGATCCCGTGCGGGGGACCGCCCGCGCCACGATCTCTGCAAGCTGCAGCGACGTGTGCACCGGACGGTTCCTCACGAGTGCTCTGGCTATGACGTAACTCCTCCTCTCCTGGGCTAGATTGAACAACAAATTTGCTAACTCGCGCTCCGGCAGCTGGTTGACCAGCTCGGCCGCGGTCACTCCCCGCGACGGATCCTGCCGCATATCCAAAGGCCCGTCCGTCGTAAAGGAAAATCCCCGGTCGCCCGTTAACTGCACCCGGGATACCCCCAGGTCCGCCGTCAAACCGGCCACCTTGCCCACTCCACGCTCCGTCAGCGCCTGCCGCGCCCGCGAAAACGCCGTGTGGATAAACTCGATATTCTGCGGTCCGTCCGCCAGGTTCCGCCGCGCCATCTCGAGCGCCGACGCATCCCGGTCCATCGCATACACCCTGCCCGGCGCCGCCCGCTCGGCGATCGCCCGCGTATGGCCGCCCATGCCGCACGTCAAATCCGCATACGGCCGCCCCGAAAGGATGTTCATCCATTCGATCGTCTCCGCTAGTAGGACTGAATAATGCATGCATCGCCATCTCCGCTACAGCAACCGCGCCCCGTCCGGCCGCGACACCTGCCGGTCAGACGACTCCCGGGCGCTCACCACGCGCTCGTCATAGCCGCTCTTCAACTTCCCGCGCAACGTCCCCTGATGATTCATCATCACCAGCTCGGCGCCCTTCAGGTTCAACTCCGTCCGCAGCGTCTGGCTCGGCGTCAGCCGCTTCTCTTTGTCGAAACTGGTCAGCGTTCCAAAGTGCTGCATCGTGATCGACCAGTCCTCGTACTCCTCTTCCGTCTTCTGCGCAAACGCCACCGCGTTCTGTTTCATCCAGATCCGCTTCGGAAAAATCTTGACCCAACCCTTGTCCAACGTGATGAAAAAATCCCTCTCTCCCAGCGTCCCTTCAAAATAGATCACCCAGTCGAGCGGAATACCCAGACGACCCTGCCCGTCCGCCTTGAGAGAAAAACTCCCGGGAGGCGCCTCAAGCTGTTTTAAACTGAGTTCTTCGTCAGTCACAGGGCTTCCAAAGTGCTTCGAAAGTGCTTTTCAGGTACTTCAGAACCACTAAAGTGAGCGTACCCGTCAATTTGAGAAAACGCAAGGGTCTTTTTCGGGAATCTGCGTCGTCGTCCCCACCCCGTAAACCGCTGTCCACAAACGTCTTACGGAACAACCACGCGCCCCGCGGCGATAAAAAAGCGAAGGACACAAACTACCCACAACCTGTAGTTGTCGATCCCCCCAAACACCCCAATCTGGACCACTCTCCTTCCCATCCTCCCGCCACTCTGCTACCCTGATTGCGTGTACCCGACCACCAGTCTCTACGACATGGAACCCGGCCCGGAATGTCCCGAGATCGTGCGGGCCATTATCGAGATCCCCAAAAACTCCGCCAACAAGATTGAATACGACGGCAAATTAGGGATCTTCCGGCTCGACCGCGCCCTCTACTCGCCCATGCACTACCCCGGCGATTACGGATTCATCCCCGGCACCCTCGCCGAAGACAACGACCCCATGGACGTTCTCGTCCTCGTCCAGGAGCCCAGTTTCACCGGCTGCCTCATCGAAGTCCGCCCGGTCGGGCTCTTGAACATGGTCGACGCCAACGAAGGCGACCAGAAAATCCTCGCGGTCCCCACCAAGAACCCCCGCTACGATCAGATCCACACGATGGACCAGATCTTCCCCCACGTCCGCCGCGAAATCGAGCACTTCTTCTCTATCTACAAGGAGCTCCAAGGCTCCATGCCGAAGATGGACGGTTGGGGCGGCCCCATTGAAGCCCGCAAGGCCATCATGGAGAGCCGGAACCGCTACCTCGAGTCCAAAGCCCCTCCCGACAAAGCGTAAACTCGTGACCCTCTGCCGCCGCTACCTCATCCGCGGCCGCGTCCAGGGTGTCGGCTACCGCGCCTTCGCCCAACGGGAAGCCGTGCGCCTCGGCCTCCGCGGCTGGGTCCGCAATCTCGACGACGGTAGCGTCGAAGCCCTCGCCGCCGGCTCCGCCTCCCGGCTCGACGAGTTCGAAGGATCCCTCCACCGCGGTCCCCGCTGGGCCGAGGTCCGCGGCGTCGATCGCCACGAGGAGCCCGCCGCAAGCGCGCCCCCCGGCTTTACCATCGGCTAACTCAAAATCTCCGTCACCACCCGCGCCGGAAACTGGTCCGTCAACCGCTCCTGCAGCCCGTGCCGCTCATAAACGAGCTTCCGGTAGTTCAGCCCCAGCCGGTCGAGAATCGTCGCGTGGAAGTCGTGTACGCTCACCCGGTTCTCCACCGCCTTAAAGCCGATCTCGTCCGTCGCCCCGTGCACCGTCCCGCCCTTCACCCCGGCCCCCGCCATCCACACGCTGAAGCCATGCGGCCCGTGGTCCCGCCCCGCCTCTTTCCCAATTCCGCCCTGCGACATCGGCAGCCGCCCGAACTCCCCGCCCCAAACCACCAGCGTCTCATCCAGCAATCCCCGCTGCTTCAGATCCCGCAGCAGCGCCGCCACCGGCTTGTCCGTCTTCCCGCACGCATACCGCAGGCTCGCCTCGAGCGTCCCGTGCGAGTCAAAAATCTGACCTTCAATGTAGAGCTGCACAAACCGCACCCCGCGCTCCACCAGCCGCCGCGCCATCAGACACCGCTTGCCGTAGGACGCCGTCAACGGGTCGTTCAATCCATAGGCCTCCCGGGTCGCCTCGGTCTCTTTCATTACGTCCAGCGCGTCGGAAGCCGCCATCTGCATCCGCGCCGCCAGCTCGTAGCTCGAAATCCGCGCCTCCAACTCCGGCTGGTGCGGCCGCGCTTGCAAGTGCGCCCCGTCCAGCTTCCGCAGCAGCGCCCGTTCGGCTTCGACGAGCGGCGTCGGAATCTCCTCCCGCGGCTGCAGGTTCAACACCGGCGGCCCCTCGGTCCGGAACCGCGTCCCCTGATAAATCGGCGGCAGCCACGCCGACTGCCAGTTGGAGATGCCGTTAATCGGCAGCCCCTTCGGATCGTCCAGCACGATATACGCCGGCAGGTTCTGGTTCTCCGTCCCCAGCCCGTAAGCCACCCAGGAACCAATCGCCGGCCGGCTCGCCACCGTCCGCCCCGAGTGCATCAAAAACAACGCCGGCTCATGGTTGGCATGCTCACCGTACATCGACCGGATCACGGCAATCTCATCCACGCACTCGGCCAGATGCGGCATCACCTCCGAGATGTCCATCCCGCTCTTGCCCGCCTTCCGGAAGGCAAACGGCGAAGGCATCAGCGCCCCCGGCTTATCCCCGTTCGAAATGGCGAAGCTCAGCTCCCGGCTCGGCGCCGTGCCCGCCAGCCGTGTGAGCGTCGGCTTCGGGTCGAACAGGTCCACCTGGCTCGGCCCTCCGTTCATAAAGAGCTGAATCACCGCCTTGGCCTTGGCCGGCGCGTGCGGCGCCTTTGGCTTCAAATCGTAAACCGCCGAACCGGCATACAGGTCCCGGCCCAGCAAGCCCGCCAGTGCCGCCCCGTGCAGGCCGTTGGCTACCGAAGAAAAGAAATCCCGCCGTGTACTCATGATCCGTTTCCTTAATCAATAAAGCTGAACTCGGCCGAGTTCAAAATCGCGTGGCAGTAGTTCGCCAGCGCCATCCAGCTTGCTGTCGCCGCCCGCGGCGCCTCGCCGTTATCCGCCGCCAGCCGCGCCGGCCACTGCTCCCGGAACGCCGCAATCGCCTCGCGGCCCGTCTTGCTCTCCTCCGCCGTCGGCCGCCGCCCATACGCCCGCAGATACACCAGCTCCACCTGCCGCTCCCGGTCCCCGTCCGCCTCGTCCATCACCCGCCCGGCCATGTACTTCGCCAGGTCCCAGGCCATCGAACCGTTCATCAGATGCAGCGCCTGCGTCGCCACGTTCGATTGCCGACGCTCCGTGCAATTGGGCGTCATCGCCGGCAGGTCGAAGGCATCGAGCAGCGAAACCGGCGTCTGCCGCCGGTGCAGCACGTACACGCTCCGCCGCAGCCCCGCCTTGGTCGGCTGCACAATCACTTCCTTATCCGCCCGCACCTCCACCTCCGTCGCCGGCCCGAACGCCGTCCCGTCCAGCCGCCCCGCCGCCGTCAGCAGCGAATCATACAGCGTCTCGGCGTCCATCCGCCGCAGCGGCATCCGGCTCACCAGCGCATTCTCCGGATCCTTGGCCACCACCGCCGGGTCGACGGCCGAACTCTGCTGATACGCCTCGGAGGTCATCATCAACCGGTGCATCTGCTTCATGCTCCAGCCCCGCGCCACGAACTCCGTCGCCAGCCAGTCGAGCAGCTCCGGATGCGACGGCGCCACCCCCGACCGCCCGAAGTTCGCCACACTCGCCACAATCCCCCGCCCGAAGTGCCGCATCCACATCTGGTTCACCATCACCCGGCTCGTCAACGGATGGTTCGGCTGCGTCAACCACTTGGCCAGCGCCAGCCGCCGCCCGCTCGTCCCCGCAAATGGCCGTTCCACCTTATAAGGCTGCAAGCCGGGGATATCCAGCAGCATCGGCGTCGCCGGCTCCACCGGATCGGCAAACCCCACCGGGTCACCCCGCCGCAGCAGAAACGCCTGCGAAGGCTCCTCATTATCCACCAGCACCCGCACGTGCGGCTTCGGCTTCATCTTCCGCCGCACCGCCTGCAGCTCCTGGTCAATCGGCCGCGTCACCGCCGCCAGCTCCGGAAACTTCTTGGCCAGCTCGGCATCCGTCAGCTTCTCGGTCACCTTGGCCCGGTAGGGCGCCGTCGCCTTCTCGAGCGACTCCTTCAACTTCGCCTCTTCCGCCTTGAGCGGGGCATTGAACGTCTCCACCTCTTTCCGCTCGCTCTCAAGCGCCAGGTCCAACTCCCGCTTGCTCGGCGTATTCCACTCGTAGGGATCATACGCCCCCTGCAGAATCGCGCTCAGCCGGTAGTAGTCGCGCTGCGGAATCGGGTCGTATTTATGGTTGTGGCACCGGGCGCACCCCATCGTCAGCCCCATCACCGACGACGACAGCACCTCCACCTCCTCGGCCACAATATTCATCCGCTCGCTCAGCAAACCCCGCTCGGCCGCGTTTGTCGGGTCCGGCGCCGTCCGCAAAAACCCGGTCGCCGCCAGCCGGTCGAGCGTCTCCGGCGTCGCCACCCCGCCCTTCGCCCTCTTCCAGTCATCCGACATCTCGTCGCCCGCCAGTTGCTCGGTCAAAAACAGCGAATACGGCTTATCCGCGTTCAAGGACCGGATCACGTAATCCCGGTAGCGCCACGCAAACCGCCGCACCCCGTCGTCCTGCCCGAAACCCTCCGAATCGGCGTAACCGGCCAGGTCGAGCCAGTGCTGCCCCCACCGCTCCCCGTACTTGGGCGAGGCCAGCAGCCGGTCCACCAGCCGCTCGTAGGCCCCCGGCGCCGTATCCTTCAGATACGCGTCCACCTCCGCCACCGTCGGCGGCGTCCCCGTCAAATCCAGATGCGCCCGCCGCAGCAGCGCTAGCCGGTCGGCCTTCTTGTTGAAGGTCAACCCCTTGGCCTTCAATTTCGCCAGCAAAAACGCGTCAATCGGATGCGCCGCCCCCGCCGGCGCCACCGGCCGCACCGGCGGCCGCAAACTCCAGAAATCCCGGTCCCGCGCCGTCACCACCGCATCCGGTGTCTTCGTCACCGGCTCGGCCTCCGGCGCCCCGGCCGCAATCCAAGCCCGGATCTTCGCCGTCTCGGCGTCCGTCGGCAACTCCACGGCCAGCGCCTTTGACTCCTTCTCCGGCGGCATCTGTCCCCGCACGATCTTCGTGTAAAGCAGGCTCTCCTCCGGCTTACCCGGCACCAGCGCCGGGCCGGACTTCCCGCCCCGCCGCCGGCTCGCCACCGTCCGCAGATCGAGGCCGCCCATCTTCTGTAAGCCGCCGTGGCAGACCACGCACCGCGCCTGCAGAATGCCCCGCACCTCGTGCTCGCTCACCGCCGCCACCGCCGGCGGCGCTTCGAGGCCCTTATCGATCCAAGCCCGCACCTGGTCCATCTCCGCCGCGGTCATCTTGTTCTTGCCCGGCGGCATCTGCCCGGTCACAATCTTGTCCATCAACAGGCTCTTGGCCGCCATCCCCGGCTGCACCACCGGCCCCGAGGCCCCGCCCCGCAGCACCGCCTCCGGCGTCCGCAAATCCAGCTTCCCCTGCGCCGCCCCCGCACCGTGGCAGGCCAGACATTTGGCCTTGAAAATCGGCAGCACGTCGCTCTCAAACGGGGGCGCGCCAAACGCCAGTGACGAAACGAAGCCAACCAATAGCAGCCGCATCATCATAAAGACTATCGCAACTTTCCGCCTGTCACGAAATCGCCGCCATCTGCATCTCGCTCCGTATGAACTGCAAAGTGACCTATGAAACCGACGCCCGCTGCGTCGCCGAAACCCGCAGCCACCAGATCATCATCGATCAGCCCCTCGACAACCGCGGCACCGACGAAGGCATGACCCCGCCCGAACTCCTCCTCGCCTCCCTCGGCACCTGCGCCATGTACTACGCCGCCGACTACCTCCGCCGCAACCAGCAGCCCGCCAAAGGCATGGAGGTCTTCGTCGACGCCGAAAAAGCCACCGCCCCGGCCCGTCTCGGCCGCTTCACCATCCGCGTCGTCATCCCCGAGGTCAACGACCCCGCCCACCTCGAGGGCGCCCGCCGCACCGCCGAAAAGTGCCTCGTCAAAAACACCCTGCTCCTCACCCCCACCATCGAACTCACCGTCGAAACCCTCGCCGCCGCGTTACCATAATCGGAGGTGCAAGCCTCCGAAGTCGAACTCACCCAACGCCTCCTGGCCGGCGACGAAACCGCCCTAGCCCCGCTGCTCGAAACCATCCAGCGGAAAGTCTTTCAATACACCTGGCTCATGTGCGGCCAGCGCGAGGACGCCGAAGAGGTCGCCCAGGACACCCTCCTCAAGGTCTCCCAGAACTGGCGCCAGCTCCAGGACCCCCAACGCATCAAGTCCTGGATGTTTTCGATCGCCCGCAACTGCTGCCTCATGAAGCGCCGCAAAAGCGTCTTCGCCCCGGCCGCCGAACTCCCGGTCGACGATCTGCCGCTCACCACCTCCGAACCCGACCCGGAAACCCAGCTCCTCCAGCACGAGATCACCGCCGAACTCGAAGCCGCCCTCCGCCTCCTGCCGGACACCTATCGCGCCGTCCTCCTCCTCCGCGACCGCGAGGAGATGTCCACCAGCGAAACGGCAGAGCTGCTCGGCCTCAGCGAAGACGCCACCAAACAGCGCCTCCACCGCGGCCGCGCCATGCTCCGCCGCCACCTGCTCCCCCGGCAGACCGCCTAGCGGCCCCGCGTCATCGCTTCGAGCGCCGCCACCCGCTCCGCCGTCGGCGGATGGGTGGAGAACAGCTTCGCCAGGCCTCCCCCGCTGAACGGGTTCGAGATGTACATGTGCGCCATCGCCGGCGAACCCTCGGTCGCCGGAATCCGCTGCGACCAGCCCTCGATCTTCCGCAACGCGTTCGCCAGCGCCATCGGCTGGCCCGTGTACACCGCCGCGTCCCGGTCGGCCATAAACTCCCGCGACCGCGAAATCGCCATCTGAATCAACGCCGCCGCAATTGGCGCGACAATCATCGCCACCAGCCCGCCAATCGGGCTGCCGCCCTCCTCATCGTCGTGCCGGCTGCCGCCGAACATCGACGCCCACATCGCCATCTGCCCCAGCGAACTGATGGCGCCCGCAATCGTCGCCGACACCGTCATCACCAACGTATCCCGGTGCGCGATGTGCGCCAACTCGTGCGCGATCACCCCGGCAATCTCGTCCCGGTTCAGCGCCCGCAACAGCCCTTCGGTCACCGCCACGGTCCCCTTGCTCGGGTTCCGCCCCGTCGCAAACGCGTTCGGCGAATCGTCCGGAATCAGATACAGCTTCGGCATCGGGATCCCCGCCTTCTGCGCCAGCCCCTGCGTCATCGCGTACAACTCGCGGCCATCGCCGGGCTGTATCTCCTCGGCATGGTGCATCTTCAGCACAATCGTGTCCGACCACCAGTACGACACGAAGTTCATCACGATGGCCATCCCCAGCGCCATCACCAGGCCGCTCTTGCCGCCAATCGCGCTGCCCACTGCAATCAACAGCGCCGTCAGCGCCGCCAGCAACATGTAAGTCTTCACCGTATTCATGCTTCCTCCACAATACAAAAAACCTTTTGTGCCAGCCGTCGGCTCTCTTACAAGCATCCCACGGCTGACACAAAAGGTCTTGATCCGCACCGTTTTTCCGATGCGCCGACTCACCGGGCGCTCTCACGCCGTCCTGACGATAAGCCGGAGAGAAGTCGATCTACTCCCCTTTTGCGTTCATCTTTTCTGATGCGCGAACCCAGCCGCTGGTTGCAACCGAATTACGCAATTAACGCCATCGCCCGCTTCATCGCATCGGCTACCTTCGCCAGCGCCTGCTCCGGCGGCAGCGCCCGCAGCGCCGCGTTGAACGGCTCACAACGCGCCGGGGCGTCGCAGCCCAACCCGGCGAGCGTATTCAGAAACGTCTTGACATCCAGCACCCCGGTCGCCAGCGGCAGCTCACGCTTCGAATCAATCTGCTGATCGGCCGGCACACCCGCCGGCGCGTCGTTCAGGTCGATCGAAACGATGTCCTCATTCCGCAGCGTCTTCAACTCCGCCGCGCCCTCCCCCGCCATCTGCCAGTGCCAGCTATCGAGCACGAAACCCACGTTACCCGTCCCGATCTCGGCAATCAGATCCTTGGCCTCGGCCATCGTGTGAATAAATGGATACCGCCGCGAGGTCCACAGCGTCTTCGGCCCCACATACTCGAGGCCAAACCGCTGCCCGTTGTCTTTACAAACCTGCGCAATCGCCCGCAACCGCGCCGCGTGCTGCCGCATGTTCTGCAGGTAGGTCAGCTCGTCGCTCGCCGGCATCAGCCACGTCGATACCCGCGTCACCCCCGCCGTCGCCAGCGCCTTGGCCACGGCCGGAAACTTGGCCATCCCGGCCTCAAACGTCGCCTGGTCCTTCCGGTACTCCACCGTCAGCCCCGCCGAACCCCACTGGAGCCGCTTGGCCCGCACCCCGGCCGCCAACTCCTTCACCTGCGCCGGCGCCATCGCCGCCATCGCCTCCCCGTACGGCTCCACCGCCTCAAAACCGTAGTAGTGGGCGAACTCAATCGCCTGCTCCTGGGTCGCCTTTACTCCAATCGATCCTGGTGACAAACTAATAGTCATCTTCCGCATGGTTCCCTCCCGCCTGCGATACTAAAAAGGTACAACGGTTCGCGTGAATCAATCATCTCACGGAGTATCATGATGAGCTCGGCAGCACTGCCTACCCTCGTCGCCGACAGGAATTTCGTCGATGACGCCTTGGAATCGACCCTCCGTGACCACTCTCCCCACAGCGGAAGTCCTGTCGCCGCCGCCATGCGCTTTGCTGTCCTGAACGGGGGCCAGCGACTACGCCCCGTCCTCGCTCTGCGCATCGGCCGTCTGTCCAACGCCGACCTGCGACTAGTCACCCGCGGCGCCGTCGCCACGGAACTCTTCCACTGCGCCTCGCTCATCGTCGACGACCTGCCCTGCATGGACGACGAAATGATGCGCCGCGGCCAGCCCACGGTCCACCGCCAGTTCGGCGAAGCGACGGCACTGCTGGCTGCTTTCAGCCTGGTCGCGCTCGCCGCCCGCCACGCCACCGAAGGCGTGGTCTGCCCCGCCGAGGCCGAACACCTGAGCTGCTTCCAACAAAAGCTGCTCCGCGTGCTCGACTGCAACTCCCTCGTCGGCGGCCAAGCCATGGACCTCGCCGCGCCCGGCGCCTCCTCCCGCCGCCTCGCCGAATTGAAGACGGCTCCCCTGTTCCAGCTCTCCGCCTGGGCCGGCCTGCTCGGCTCCCCGTTTGATGAGCCGCACCGCCATCAGCTCAGCCAGTTCGGACACGAATTCGGCGTCTCCTACCAGCTCATGGACGACCTGAACGACGGCCACGCCTCCTCGCGGGCCGAGTTCGAGCAGCAGTTGGCGCAGACGCGCTCCCTGCTCCACCCCTTCGCGGCCAAAGCCACGGAGATCCACGAAATGCTCGATTACCTGGAAAACAAGTCGATTGCCTAACAAAATCATCGTCATTGGCAGCGGTTTCGGCGGCCTCGGCACGGCCGTGCGCCTGCAGTCCCGCGGCTTTCAAGTGGAACTGTTCGAGGCCCGCGATAAGCTCGGCGGCCGCGCTTATGTCTACGAGCAGGACGGCTTCACCTTCGACGCCGGCCCCACGGTCATCACCGCGCCCTTCATGCTCGAAGAGCTGTTCTCCGGCGCCGGACGCGACATCAAAGACTACGTCAACATCGTCCCCGTGAACCCGTTCTACAACATCGAGTTCCACGACGGCCGCAGTTTCTCCTACAACGCGGACGAAACCGAAACCATCCGCAAGATCCAGGCCTTCGCCCCCGGCGACGTCGCCGGCTACCAGGAGATGATCCGCCAGGCCAAGGCCATCTTCCAGAAGGGCTTCGTCGAGCTCTCCGATGTGCCGTTCCTGAACTTCATGGACATGGTCAGGATCGCGCCGGACCTGATCCGCCTGCAGAGCCACAAGACCGTCTTCCAGTTCGTCAAGGGCTACATCAAAGATCCGCTGCTGCAGCGCGTCTTCAGCTTCCATCCCCTGCTCGTCGGCGGCAACCCCTTCCAGACCACCTCCATCTACGCCCTCATCCACCACCTCGAGCGCGAATGGGGCGTCCACTACGCCATGGGCGGCACCGGCGCCGTTGTCGCCGCGCTCGGCAAGCTCTTCGTCGAACTCGGCGGCACGATCCATCTCAACACCCCCGTCCGCAGCATCCTCACCCGCGGCGGCGTCGCCGCCGGCATCGATACCGATGTCGGCCAGATGCACACCGCCGACGCCGTCGTCTCGAACGCCGACGTCGCCAACACCTACCGCAAAATGCTGCCCGAAAAGTCCCGCGCCAAGTGGACCAACAAGAAGCTCGACGGCATGAAGTACTCGATGGGCCTGTTCGTCATCTACTTCGGCACCAAGGGCGTTTACGAGAACATCGAGCACCACACCATCCTGCTCGGCCGCCGCTACGAAGAGCTACTCGACGACATCTTCAACAAGAAGGTGCTCGGCGAAGACTTCTCCATCTATCTCCACCGCCCGTCGAAGACCGACCCGACCATGGCCCCTCCCGGCCACGACTGCTTCTACGCGCTCATCCCGGTTCCCAACCAGCTCTCCGGCATCGACTGGACCAGGGAAGCCAAGCCCTTCCGCGACCGCGTCATGAAGTACATGGAGGACCACTACCTGCCCGGCCTCTCCTCCCGCCTCGTCACCGAACGCTGCTTCACCCCGCTCGACTTCGAGACCACGCTCAACACCTACCGCGGCTCCGGCTTCTCCTTCGAACCCATCTTCACGCAGTCGGCCTGGTTCCGGCCCCACAACGAAAGCGAGGACGTCCGGAACCTGTTCTTTGTCGGCGCCGGCACCCATCCCGGCGCGGGCGTGCCCGGCGTGCTCAGTTCGGCTCGCATCGCCGAAAAACTGATATGCGAGCGGTTCCCGAACAGCTAGCCGCCTGGCAGCAGAGCGCGGCGGAGGCGACGGCGAAGGGCTCGAAAAGCTTCTACTTCGCCACCCGCTTCTTCCCGCCGCATCTGGCTCAGGCCGCCTACGGCGTCTACTGGTTCTGCCGCTCCACCGACGACATCGTCGACGAGAACCCGGACATGGAAGCCGCCCGCCGCCAGCTCGAAGCCTGGCGCGAGCAGCTCCTCGCCGCTATGAACGGCCAGACCGTCGACAGCCCCGTCCTGATGCTGTTCGAACACACCCGCCGCCAAACCGGCTTCCCCGAGCAGTACCCGCTCGAACTCATCGAGGGTATGCGCATGGACCTCGAACGCGCCCGCTACGCCAACTTCACCGAACTGCGCCTGTTCTGCTACCGCGTCGCCAGCGTCGTCGGCCTGATGATGAGCCACGTCATCGGCTTCCGCGGCGACGCCCTCACCTACGCCGAAGAGCTCGGCATCGCCATGCAGTTGACCAACATCCTCCGCGACCTCGGTGAAGACGCCGACCGCGGCCGCATCTATCTGCCCGCCGACGAACTCGCCCGCTTCGGCTACAGCGAAGCCGACCTGCTCGCCCGCCGCCGCGGCCCCGCCTTCGACGCCCTGATGCGCTTTCAAATCGACCGCGCCCGCGGCTACTATGAACGCTCCTTCCCCGGCATCCCGCTGCTCAAGCCGGAAGGCCGCTTCGCCGTCGAAATCGCCGCCAAGGTCTACCGCGACATCCTCGGCCGCATCGAAACCATGGACTATAACGTCTACGCCCGCCGCGCCGTTGTCCCCACCTGGAAGAAGTACGCCATTACGGCCGGGGCCCTCGCCCGCCGGAAGTTCCAATCATGAAAACCGCCATTGAACGCGGCTCGCTCGCCACCGCCCTCGGCCTCGCCGTTCACTATCTTTTCTACTACCTGTTCGGCGCCCCGCTGTTCACCGAGATCATCGGCGAGTGGATCATGGCCCGCACCCCGAACACCTACAGCGTCCTGCTGCTCGAAACCATGGGCGCCTGGGCCAAACCCTTCGCGCTCACCGGCGGCCTGTTCGCCCTCGGCTTCGCCATGACCCTGGTCGCGCTCTCCTGGCGCTACGTCGCCATCGTCCCCGTGGCGGCGGTGTACTACTTTACCTTCGAGCTGGCCGGCCTTACCTTCTGGCTACCCGCCCTCGCCGCCCTCGTGCTGGCCGCCCCGCGCGTTGAAAAGTTCTCGCCCTCCCGCCGCCGCCTGCTCTCCGCCGTCATGAGCTCAACAACGCTCGCCGTCGCCGTCGAAGGCTACCTCCGCGACGCCCGCCTGGCCGCCCGCGCCGCCAAGCCCTTTGCCCTCTGGCGCTTCGTCCCGCCCCCCGACAACTTCCACCGCCTCGCCCGCAAAGCCATCACCGCCATCGGCACGCACTACACGATGTCGAAGAACTCCGTCGACCCCACCATCGACCCCGCCACCTGGCGCCTCCGCTTCACCGTCGACGGCAAAGAGATCCTGTCGCTCTCCTACCTCCAACTCCTGCAGGCCAAACGCCAGCAGCGCTACGTCACCCTGCGCTGCATCTCGAACACTATCAAGTCCGACCTCATGGGCACCGCCGAATGGTCCGGCTTCCCGCTGCGGCAGATCGTCGATGGCTCCAGCCTCCCGCCCACGATCAAGGAGGTGGCCTTCCTCGGTGTCGATGGCCACGGCGACTCGCTCCCGCTCGACTACGCCCTCTCCGAAGAGGTCTTCCTCGCCCTCGGCATGAACGGCCAATCCCTCACCCGCGCTCACGGCTTCCCCATCCGCATGCTCTGCCCCCGCTACTACGGCTTCAAGAACGTGAAGTGGATCGGGGAGATCGCCTTCGTCTCCACGCCCTATTACGGCACCTGGCCCAAGATGGGCTACACGAAGGAGGCCAAAACCAACATCGCCTCCTACATCGATAAAGCCACCCCCACCGAAGTGGTCGGCGTCTCCTTCGCCGGCAGCCGCGGCATCCAGCGCGTCGAAGTGCGGCTGCTCGGCGCCGATGGCGCTCCCGGCCCCTGGCAGCCCGCCACGCTTGAAAACCCGCTCTCGCCCTACACCTGGACCCGCTGGCAGATCGCCCTGGCCGCCCCCGGCGCTACCCACGCCGAGGCCCGCGCCCAGGACTCCACCGGCGCTTGGCAGGCCACCGAAGAGACCAAACTCTTCCCCAGTGGCGTCGCCGGACCCACCGTGCGCAAAATCTCCGTATGACCTCCTACTACGCCGCCATTGTCACCGCCCTCGGTATCGTCCTGTTCCTGCGGAAGGCGTGGCATAACTACACGCGGCTGCCGAAGATTCCCTACGTCTCCGGCCTTGAGTTCCCTTCGCTCACCGTCATCGTCCCGGCCCGCAACGAAGCGGCCAACATCGCCCGCGCCGTCGAAGCCTTCCCGCCCGAAGCCGTCCTCGTCGTCGACGATGCCTCCACCGACGACACGGCTCGCCTCGCCACCGAAGCCGGCGTCCGCGTGCTCCCTGCCCCGCCGCTTCCCGCCGGTCACCTCGGCAAGCCCAACGCCTGCCAGGCCGGCGCCGCCACCGCCGCCACCGACTGGCTGCTGTTCATCGACGCCGACACCTGGTACGCCCGCGTCTTCGCCCCCTGCCTGGTCGAGTAC
>JAINDL010000104.1 GCA_019931245.1 Bryobacteraceae bacterium CoA2 C42 | reverse complement strand
TTGACCGAGCAAAACCACCAACGCATAAGGCAACGGCTACGGCCGCTGCTGGGACTGAGGAGTTTCGAGACAGCCGACATGGTGATCAGCGGTATCGAACTGGCAGATAAGATCAAGAACGGACCATTCAAAATAGGCAAGTTGGGTGGGCGCCGAGCGATGCCTCAGGAGATCTGGCAAGCCGCGTTGGCCGCCTGATCAGTACTTGGATCAACACAACGACCGCGGCCGAAATCGTCGCAACTCCCAGTTTGCACCAGAGCCCCCGGCAACCCCCTCCGCGCTAATCTGTAAGTTCACCCTTCGATGCCCCGCGCTGCCCTCGCCCTCGCCCCTCTCTTTGCCGCCACACCTCTGTTGCTCACCGCCCAGCCACCCTCCCCCGCCGCCGCCCTCCCTCCCGTCCGCCAAACCCTCGGCTTCAACGTCGATGCCCCCCCGCTCAATTTCATCTACACCTATGGCTCCGGCAGCGAACCCAAGTTCCTTTCTCTCTCCGGCCCCCCGCAGCCTTTCACCGTTCGGGTCACCACCTCCTCCAGCCATTGGCTCGAAGTTACCCCCAACACCGGAACAACCCCCCAGCAACTCCAAGTCTCCGTCAGCCCCAGTCCCACCATGGGCCTCACCCCCGGTCTCCACACCGGCTTCATCATTATCCGCAACTCCGCTAGCTACCAGGAGGTCTCGATCCCGGTCACCGTAACCCCCGTCGGCAGCCCGTTCAGCTCCCAGCCCGCCAGCCTCGCCGTTACCCTCCCCGTCGGCAGCCCCGAATCCGTGATCACCACCCTCTCCATCGGCTCCAACTTCGCCGCCGGCATCACCAGCACCTCCGATGTCCCTTGGCTTACCGTTACCCCTTTCCGCACCAACACTCCGGCTCTGCTCACTGCCACCGTCTCCGCCGCCCAACTCGCCCCCGGGACCTTCAACGGCAAAATCCGCATCGCCACCTTTCCCGAAGGCGAACTCACCGTCCCCGTCACCCTCGCCGTCGTCCCGCCCGGCCCCGTCTTCAGTGTGCCCTCCCTTCAGTTCCAGCAAGCCGCCGGCAACATCGTGCCTCCTGCCCAAACCATCGACATCACGAGCAACGGCGCCCCTTTCCGCTTCACCTTCGCCACCTCCGGCCCCTGTAACTGCCTCATTGTCTCGGCCAACGCCAACGCCACCCCGGCCCGCCTCACCGTGACCGCCAGCCCGGCCGCCCTCCCGGTCGGCGTCCACCGCGGCGTCATCACCGTCACCCCGGCCGGCGGGATCTCCCGTTCTCTTGACGTCACATTCACCCTCACCCCGCCGCCGCCCCCTGCTATCGGGGGCATCAATCACGGCGCCACGTTCCGCCCCGTCGCCGTCTCCCCCGGGCTGATTTTCTCCTTGTTCGGCTCCAACCTCGGGCTGATCACGGGCCTCTCTGCCATGACCTCCCCGGCCCTTCAACTCCCCAAAGCCCTCGACGGCACCCGCGTCCTGTTCGACGGCGTCCCCGCGCCCCTGCTGTACGCCCGCGAAAACCAGATCAACGGCCTCGTCCCGTACAGCGTCGCGGGAAAATCCACCGTCCAACTCCGCGTCGAATACAAGGGCCAACTCTCGCCCGCTCAGGAACTCCGCATCGCCCCTACCGCTCCCGGCCTGTTCACCTTGGCCGCCACCGGCACCAGCCAGGCCGCCGCGCTGAATCAGGACGGCTCCGTCAACAGCCCCGCCAAGCCGGAAACGGCCGGCCGGGCCATCATCCTCTACGGCACGGGCGAGGGACTCCTCGATTCCCCCGTCGAAGACGGCCTCATCACCGGCGCCACGCTCCGCCGTCCCCTTCTCCCGGTCTCCGCTACCGTTGGAGGCGTCCCGGTCGATGTGCTCTACGCCGGCACCGCCCCCGGCATGGTCGCCGGCGTCCTCCAGATCAACCTTCTCCTCAACGAGAAAGTCCCTCAGGGTGACGCCGTCCCGGTCGAAATCCGCATCGGAAATACCCCTTCCGCCCCTGGCCCTACCATCAGCGTTCGCTGATTCCCAACCCCAGAAGGGCCTGCCCGACTCCCGCCCACGCATCGCCCTCCGCTCCAGCCCAGCCCCGCCTCACCGCACGGAAACTCTAAACCGCGACTCAAGGCAACATCATCACCACCCTCTTGATTGGAGGTACACTTTAAGGGCGCTGGCCTCCGGGCAAGGCGCAAATCTAGCGTAAACGAGGCAGTTGCGCGGTTTCGGCATCGAAGTCGTCAAAATGTCCCGAGGAGGCTAGCTATGAAGATAAGCGTGGAACGTTCGGCGGTCCTGCTGATGGGCTACCTGCTCGCTGTATCAGCCTGGGGCGGAATCCGTGGATCCGGCAAATACAATGGCGTAGTCATTTTTGACCGATGGGACAGCTGCCACCTTTATAGCGGGACCTACGTCATGGAGATCTCCGCGTCGGTGAAACATCTCCTCCGGCCATATGCGAACCGCCCGGTGTTGGTCCATGTCAGCAAAGTGGTTTATTCACTGAATTCCACGGACGGGCGCATTGAGCAGCTTGCGGTCCTGGGACCTTCCGAGGAGACGACACCTGAGGATCTCGGAAAGGCGCCGCTGCTTGAGGACTTGAGTTTGCGAGCGTTCGCGAACTTCTCTTCCGCAGACAATCCCGAACTGATAATCGAATTGCGCAATACCGGAACCGTCGATCGAAGCGTTGACATGCATGCACTTGCGCCCACGCTCTTCGCAAAGAAGGACGGCCCGGAGTGCTTTAATCTGTCCGACGGCCCCTCCCTTGTGGCGATCACCCGGACGAGTATCGAGGCCATGCACCAGTACCCAACAGAAAGGTGGGGATGCTTCCTCAATGAAAAGCGTCGGACCGCACGGCTGTGGCTGGCGCCAGGACGGGTGGTTCCGACGGCCTTCGACCTGGGACCAGGCCAGAGTATCGAGGTTCCACTTCGCTTCGAACTGTCAGAGGGCGAATATGAGTTTCTCGCCGGATACGGAGGTGGTGTTCACGCAGCGCGGACCCTTGCCAGCAATCGAATTGCTTTTAATGTCAATCAACAGCGGAAACCCGAGCTGGTTGGACCAGCGACCGAGCACGCAAAGGCAATTCGCGCTCCTCACGCCGGTACGGTTTGCGGCCGCGTCACATGGGAAGACGGTCGCCCGGCCGCGAACGCTAAGGTCTATCTGTGGCCAACTCCCCAGTCGAAGCGGGACCTTCGCGCAACGAACACGGCGGCCAGCGACCAGCGCGGTGAGTTCCGTATGGAAAACGTAACCGAAGGAAATTACGCACTGAGTGCTGTGCGGAGCGACGAAACAGGTGTCTACACAGCGGCTTCCGGCAGCGAGCACTTGGCGACCGCTGAGAGTCTCTCTTTGCCCCTATTTCCGGAGGAGTGTTCCTTGCGGCCGGTTCTGCGCCGCGCCGTAACTTACAACGTCCGTGGCAGGACCGCTCCACCTCCCGCTGATCGAATCAGCCGTGCAAAGATCATCATGAGCCACGGTGACGCTTACCCATTTGAGATGAGTGTTCCAATAAGTTCCGACGGTCGTTATGAGTTCCAAGCGATTCCGGCCGGTTACTACAGCTTTTTTGTGGGTAACGTTGGAGCAGGCTTCGCTGTGGACCAGGATATCGACGATGTCGATGTGAGTGTCGATTGGGGATTCTTGGAGAACGTCGGGCAGGGCAGAGCGGATATGCCTATGGACTTTCACGAAGAGATGGCGCAAGCGACGCTGTCAGGCTTCCATGAAAAGCTGCGAACCTACTACAGCCACTATCATCGCGGATACCCCACAGCGCTTAAGATGTTGGGAAAACCACCGTATTGGGCCAGTCTCAGTGCTGAGCACGCGGGATTGGTGTACGACGACTCCCCGGGCAACGAGTTTGCTGGCGACGGGAGTTGGATTGCTCATGGTAGTTATCGAGTCACTTACCAGCCCGGTCCGAGCAACGGCGAGGGAAGGATCACGCACTACCTGCTTTCCGCTCGCCCGCTGGAGTTCGGGAAAACCGGGAAACGCAGTTTCGTCATCGACGACAGCGGCGAGATCCACAGCACCGAGGAGGACCGTCCAGCCTCTGTCTCGGACAAAACGGGAGTGCGATAGGACCGACACGGATATGCGCCCGATTGGTGACCATGAGAACACTTGCAGGGAAGAATAATCCTGTTTTCGGCAGTTGAACGCAGTTTGGCGACTGCAACAGCCGCCAAGTGACAGACAATATGGGGGATGCCGAAGCCCACCTCTCGCCGTGCCACTCACCCAAAGGGTGAACTCGAACCCACCCTCGGGGCGCCCGTCGAGGACACCAAGCTGGACACCTTCGGCGGTCGGGTCGACGTGCTCTGGGACCCCAAAGCCGAAGTCACCGCTCTCGGGCCCCTGGTCTATTTCATTCAGTTCCTGAAGACCAGCGGCCTTTGGGAACGATGGGTGGAAGAATGCCCCCTCACTTACACGAGTAACAACGCTCCCCCCAAGGCCGGTATCCTCGGCGGCATTCTGGTAACGCTTCTGTCCGGCCACAAACGCTACGCCCATATCAACGCCCTCCGCCACGACCCAGTCATTCCACCGATGCTCGGCCTTGACGAATTTCCCTGCGAAGACAGCGTTCGTCGTGCCTTTCAACGGGGCGATCACGAACGCTACACCCTGTGGATGGATCAGAGCTTGAACCGCACCTTTGAGCCGCTGTTAACCGAACCCTGGGTGCTTGATATCGACGCCACCGTCAAGACTTTGTATGGCCGGCAGGAAGAGGCCAAGGTCGGCTACAATCGTGCGCCTGAATGGCGCAGTTCATCAGTGGGTGAGAGTCCCACCCCAGGAGGAATCGGTATGACTGGGTAGCTAGCGAGCGGCTCAGCCGGGTAACGGGCTGGGTCGGAGCCTCGTGACAAGGTCCGCTATAGGCGGATC
>JAINDL010000099.1 GCA_019931245.1 Bryobacteraceae bacterium CoA2 C42 | reverse complement strand
CTAAACCTCGGCGCTCACCCGAAGTTGACCACTTCTGCTCGGATCAAGTTGACCACGTCGAAAACACCCATTGCCTCGTGGCACGGCACGGCGAGCGTTGGTTCATCACCCCCGCCGCAGGCTCAGAAGTCCTCTAATGGGTATCGCGGGGGCGTTCTCATCCGCGCGGCGCGGCCGCGCGCCACGAGACCTCACTCGGCGCGGATATCGCGGAATCTGGCCCCGACGGGTGGTCAACTTTGGGTGAGCAGGGTGGGTCATTTCTCGCGAGCGCTGAAGGCCAGCGTGGCATTGATCCGCTTCACCAAGTCCGCCGCCGGGGTTGCGCCCCCGCGCGCGATGATGTCGCGAACCTTCGCCTTAACGGCCTTGCGGGCCTTCTTCTTCGGAGTCATCAAGGTGAGATGCCCGTCTCCGCTTTGCTTGCCTACACGGCGCAGGTCAAACCCCAGGAACCCGAAGGCTTCTCCGTTCAGCGTGTTCACCATCTTGGTTTTCTCCAGGTTCAACTCGACACCCAAAGGCGCGATCTGTTCCTGGAGCCGTTGCAGAGCCCGTTCGGCCCAACCCCGTCTGGTATGGTGTCCGCTGACGGTGATCACAAGATCATCGGCGAACCGGTGATCATTGACCGCCTCGAATCCCCCTTCCGCCGTTTTGCGGCGGATCGCGTCGAAGAACCAGTCGAGCTCGTTCAGATAGATGTTCGCCGCTAGCGGACTGAACGGACCCCCTTGCGGGACCCCGACACTTCCGCCAGCCTCGATGATCTGCTTCACGAGGCCCATGACCTGTGGGTCCTGAATCCGTTTCGCGATCTTCTCCAACAGCACTGAATGCCGGATCGTGTCAAAGGAACGAGACAGATCGACATCAATGACCGTGGACATTCGCCGCATCACACTCCGCCTGACTTGCGCCAGTGCTTGATGTGGGCTCCGCTGCGGTCGCAATCCGTAGGAGTTCGGGCAAAAGTCCGCCTCGAAGACGGCTTCGAGGATCAGCTTCAGTGCGCCCTGCACCACGCGGTCGCGGATACAAGGTATCTGAAGTGTTCGGAATTTGCCATTGCCCTTCGGGATCTCCACCGGGCGGTTTGGTATGGGTTGATACCTGCCTGTGACAAGGTCTTCCCGCACCGCCGCAAGAAACTCCGTCCGTCCCGCGGACTCGATGTCCCGGAAACTCTGGCCGTCGATGCCTGGAGCACCGTCGTTTCCGACTTCGCCTTTCGATAGATCCGCCGTCTCAGTTCCTGCAGACTGCTGGGCGCCTTTGTCATCTCGCCCCTGCCTCGCCTTGACGAACGGCATTACTCACCGGTCCGGGCCCTTCCCTCCGGGCGCGTTTTGCCGCACGTACATCGCCAGTACTACGACCCGATCCGTCACCCTGGCGCCGATGCCAACATTTCCCACTCACGGTTATAGCCGGCATCTCCTCGACGGGATTTCTCCGCCGGACACCGAGGGCTTCTCCAGTTTCCACATCATCCTTCCCGCCATGTCGCCGCTGATACCCCGCCGGTGAGAGCTCCCGCATCGGACCCGCTTCGGCCAGCCCTTTCTGCTTCCGCGCGTTATCGACCGTCTCAGCCACCGGAATTTCGTGTAACGAGGCTACGTATGCGTTCACTTTCCATTGCAACCTGGTGCGTTGCGCATCCTCCTTTCTGAGCATGTTGTCGGAGGGCGCCACCGTCTTGCTTTCGCGCCACGGTGCCTCCCAAGCTACGAGGCCTGAGTCTATTAGCCTCGGCCGGCCTTTCACCGGCTGGACGATGTGTCCTTGTCTGGACACGCCAATGATCCATCGTTGTTTGGCAATCGTCACCAATGCCATCAAGCTGGTATCCGCCGCAAGCCAGCACGGCGTGAAGATCGCGAGCCACCTCGGCTTCGCTCATGTGGACGGTTTCCATTGCTCCCATTTAGACTCTCGCTTCCCGGTTCCGTCTTGTTTCGCTATCGGTCCAACCTTCGTTCGCAGCGAGTGGGAAAACTGCGGCCTCAGTTGGCGGTCGGCGCGGAGGCCGTTTTCCGGGGTGGCTTGGGTGTTTATGGGGCGTCTCATGTAGTCTTGGAATTTTCCAGATACAGGGAGACTGCCGGAGCAGGTTGAGGGGCTTGGGATCTGAGTTTTCACTCGCTCACCGGCGCGCTTGGCGCGCTGCATCCGAGTGCGCGGCCATTTGGCGGAAGAACTCCTCTCCGTCTATCCCACCGTTCGCGTCCAAGTCCTCTAGGCCTACTGCGATGAGCTTGTCCACTTCCCCCGGGCTAAACTCCTGACCAAAATCCCGGGCGATGACGAAGTGATGTACGGCTTGGTTCAGCAATTCGGCAGGATTGGAGTATCGGCCGGACTTGACCTCATCGTCAATCAACTTCTCCACTTCAGGATTCAGAGTGATGTTCATGATGCCTCCCGATTGGTGCCGTGGCGCTTCTTTGATTCTACGTTAGGCGGTTATCCCTCGTTCGCAGCGGGCGGGACGACGGGGATTAATCGCCTGTCGGGGCGAAGGCCCTTTCTCCTGGCGTTGCCGGGGTGATTTTCGGGCGGCTGATCTTCGACTGAACCTTGGCCAGGTAGAGGTAGACTACCGGGGTGAGGTAGAGGGTGATCAGTTGGGAGAAGAGCAGGCCGCCAACGATGCAGAGGCCGAGGGGGCGGCGGGCTTCGCCTCCGGCTCCCTGGCCCATCGCGATGGGTAGGGCGCCAAGCAGGGCACACATCGTCGTCATCATGATCGGACGGAAACGGATCAGGCAGCCCTGGTAGATGGCTACCTAGGGGGTTTTGCCTTCGTTTCTCTCGGCTTCCGAGGAACACGCGCACAACGGACTCGCTTCGGCCTTTGCGCTTCTAAGGCGAAGTCGATCTGCATGATGGCGTTCTTCTTCACGATGCCGATGAGCAGGATCAGGCCGACGAAGGAGTAGATGTTGAGGTCGAGCTTGGAGAGATAGAGCGTCAGCAGGGCTCCGAAGCAGCAGGTTCCTGGCCGATTGCTGGAAGGCGGCGGCCGTGCCCTGGAAGACCCGGCTCACGTTCGTCGGGAGGGTCTTGTCGGCCATCTGCTCGATCTTCTGGACCGCGTCTCCGTGCGAGGTGCCGGAGGCGGATGTTGATGGCCTGGGGCCCGGCGCGGGGCTCCATCTTCACCAGCGAGTCGATGGGGACCAGGGTTCCGTCTAGCGAGCGGACGTATAAGTTCGAGACGTCGCCAGGGTTCGATTGGAAGGGGGGCTCGACTTCGAGGAGGACCCGCTACCAGCAGAGGGGCTGCATTGGCAGAAGCTGGCATGGGGTTACGCCGCGCGCGGCAAGGTGGGCAGTTCGAGGCGGCCATCGATGATTTTGCGATTGTCGCGCCGGGCGATCCGTTCGACTAAGTCCTTGTTATCGAGGATGTTAGCGATCCAGAAGGGGGGCTGGTAGCTGGGTTCGCTTTGCTGGCGGGCCGCATGGTCGAGCGCTTCGCTGACGACGGCCGGGGCCGGCAACGGATCGGGATCCGGGGGTTGCATTTCGTGCGTGACCGAGACGGGCTCAGGGACGGCGAGCGGGCAGTGTTTGCGCAACTGCTGGAACTCGCGGCGGTAGTGACGGATGGAGCCTTCGTGGGAGCGACGGTCCCGGTTGAGCGCGCGCCAGACCTTTTCGTCCTCGATGCCGCTTTTGTAGGCGCCGCATTCGTGATCGAGGTAGTCGAAGTCGGGATAGCGGCCGAGCATTTCGCCATGGTGAATCTGGCGGAGGTTTTCTTCGATGCGTTCGAGCCGGTGGAGCTGGAATTGATGCAGCGAGAGGTAGCGAACGGCGTCGAGTTCGGCCTCCGAGCGGGGCTGCATGTGGCGGACGTTGTTCTGGAGGAGTTGGCGATAGCGGTTTTTGTCCGGCTCGGGAAGGGCGACGAGAAAGGCGGGTACTTCGGCTTCGAGTTTGCCGAGGTGTTCGCCGGTGACAATGGAGTTGAGCGAGCTGATGTATTTGCCGTTGGCGGTTTTGGGTCCGCGGCTTTTGGCGCCGTTGGCTCGGGCGGTCGCGGCGCGGCGGGCCTTTTGTTCCTCGGTGAGGGGTTGTTTGGCCATGGGTTACCTCGTGTTCGTAAGTGAGTTCGTCAGAACGGAAAAAGGCGCTGTTGACGGGAATCCCTGCAGGAGATTTCGACAACGAGCGCCTTTTGCAATTTGAAGGTAGCACAGGGGGGCAAGGGAAACGGGGGCGGGGGAGGGCGGCGGTTGGGGTGGGCGGGTAATGGAATGAGTGAGTTGCGGGCGAAAAATATTTTTTGAGGGGGCGTGAACGCGGGGGCGCGGGTGAGGGCGGTGGCCCGGGGCTCGAGGCCCCGGGACGCCGCGGCGGGGGCGATGGTTGGATTTGGCATGGGGGTGGATTTCCGTCAGGGGGATCCGGCGATCCAGGTGAATGGTCAGAAAATGCGCAAGACTGGACGAAAGCGATGCGGCGGCAGTGGCATTCTTCCAAGGAACCGCGCACAAGGGACTCGCTTCGGCCCGGCAGGATGGGCGAGTTCTTCGCCCGTTGGCGCCGTGCTTGCGCGGCCTGGGGGCTTTTATTGAATCGCGCACAACGGCCTGCGCGGCCTGTGCGCTTTTATTGAATCGCGCACAACGGCCTGCGCGGCCTGTACGCTTTTATTGAACCGCGCACAACGGCCTGCGCGGCCTGTACGCTTTTATTGAACCGCGCACAACGGCCTGCG
>JAINDL010000107.1 GCA_019931245.1 Bryobacteraceae bacterium CoA2 C42 | reverse complement strand
GAGGAGATCACCGAACTTCGCACGGGCCATGCCGAGCGTCTCGTCGCCATCGAGGAGGCGAACGTGCTGCTGCGGGAGCGGCAGCGGGAGGTGGTCGAGCTAAACGCCAACGTGGCAGCACTGCGGGAGGAAAGCGCGCAGCACGCTGCCCACGCCGCGGAGCAGGGCCAGGCCGCGGCCGAACGCCTGGCGTCACTGACGCAAGCCCACCAAGCCCTCACTGGGCTGGAGCAGCGGCTCGCCGTTTACAAACACGCCGCCGCCGATCGACTGACGGCGCTGGAGGCAACGGCTTCCGCGCTCGAGGCCGAAGCCAATCGGCGACGCCTGTTGGCGGAGGATCTGAACGGCGTCCGCGCCGCGCTGGAGGAAGCGCGCCGCCGGCAGGACGCCGAGCGGGAAGGCTGGGGGCAAAGGGCCGCGATGCTGGAGGCCGCACGCGTGGAGGAGCAACGGAGCAGCCGCTCTCTTGCCGAGCAGCTCATCGCGCTGCGCGCCGATCTGGACCGGATCACCGCCGAGCGGGATCGTTATCGCCGGTCGGTCGAGGAGTTAGCCGTCAGCGAGCGGGAGCTTCGTCAGGAAGTCCTTGCGCGTCAGTCTGAGTCTCTGCTACAGTCAGTTTTTCGGATTAGTTCTCGAAGGAACCTTTAGCTACTCGTCCGTCCCGATGAAAATAGACGTCAATCTGCGCCAATATTACAAAGGCAAAATTGGCGGTATGGAGAACTACCTTCGCAATGTGCTCGGCGGCTTGGCCGGGCACCAACTGCGGATCTGGGTACACGAGGAAGAGGTAGAACACGTGCGGGAGTTCGCCCCGCATGCCGATATCCGTGGCATCACCCATCAAAGGGGACTGCAGACCATTGAGGACGCGGTGCGGGCGGGGGGGTTTGACCTGTTCTACTGCCCGCTTTTGGTTCTCGAACCTCTCGTGGTGGAACAGCCGAGCGCCGTGATGATGCCCGATGTGCAGCACGAGTTCTTCCCGGAGTTCTTCGACGCGGGGGTGCTGCAGTGGCGGCGTCAGACATACGGGCCGACGGCGCTGAACTGCGATGTGCTGTTCACTTTGAGTGAACACGCCAAGGCTACGATCGTTGAGAAGTTCCGGGTGAACCCGGACAAGATTCGCGTGATCCACCTCGATGCCGATGCTGAGTTCAAGCGTCCACTGCCGGTGGCGGCCACGCCGGTTTTCACCGCGCTGAGACTGCCGGAGCGATACCTCTACTTCCCGGCGAACTTCTGGCCGCATAAGAACCACGCGAACGTTTTGCAGGCGCTGCGTCTGGTCCTCGACGCCGGTGTCGATCTGCAACTGGTGCTGAGCGGCTCGCCGGCCGACTTCGGACCCGTGGAGAGAGAGATTGGCCGGCTGGGACTGCAGGATGCGGTCCGGATGCTTGGCTATGTGAACAAAGCCCTGATTCCGGAGATCTATCAGCACGCTCTCGCGCTGCTGTTTGCGACCAAATTCGAGGGTTTTGGCATTCCGCTGCTCGAGGCCTTCTACTGCGACTGCCCGGCGATAACCTCCAACTCCGGCAGTTGCCTGGAGGTGGCCGGCGATGCCGCGGTGCTCGTGGATCCCCTCGATCCGGCCAGCATCGCCGCCGGGATCCTGCGCCTGGCGGGTGATGGGGCGCTGCGCGCGGAACTGGTGGCCAAAGGCCGGGAGCGCGTCAAGCAGTTTTCCTGGCAGAAGGCGGTGGAGCTGACGGAGCAGGCGTTTGCTGACATCACGCGCCCGGCCGACCGGCGCCGGCCGGGCATTCAAGTGGAGTCCTGGCCCGTGATCGGCATTGTGACGCCGACCTACAACATGGCGCAGTTTCTTGAGGAGACCATCGAGAGCGTCCTTTCGCAGGACTATCCGCACGTGGACTATGTGGTGATGGACGCCGACTCCAAGGACGGATCGGTGGACATTCTTCGCAAGTATGGGGAGCGTTTTCGCTGGGTGTCCGAGAAGGACCGGGGGCAGGCGGATGCCGTCAATAAGGGGTATCATGCGACATCCGGGGAGATCTTCACGTTTCTCAACTCGGATGACACCTATCTGCCGGGGGCACTGAGCACGATCGCCCGGCACTTCAAGGCGAATCCGGGCGTGGGGCTGATCTATGGCGAGGCTTACCACGTGAAGTTGGATGGCGAGATCATCGCGCCGTATCCGACGCAGCCATTTGACCTGCGCACGCTCAATGCCCAGTGCTATATCTGTCAGCCGGCAGCGTTCATGCTGCGGGAAGCGTTTCTAAACGCGGGCATGATGAACGTGGAAATGCACTTTGCGCTGGACTACGAGTTGTGGATCCGGATCGCGAAACGCTACGGAGTCCGGAAAGTGGATGAGTATCTCGCGACGAGCCGGATGCATATGGACAATAAGACGCTGTCCAAGCGTCGATTGGTATACCAGGAGATTCTGAGTACGGTGAAGACGCAGTTTCAGTACGCGCCATACGAGTGGATCAACGGTTATGCGTGCTATCTGCTTGACCGGAAAGATCAGTATTTCGACCGGTCGCAGCCTTCGCTTGCCTCCTATGCGCTGAGTCTGGGGCTGGGGATGTATCACAATCCGGGTGAACGGAAGCGGTTTTTCGCTGAGTGGCGGGAAAGGACGGGGTTGGGGGGCAGGTTCACGGGCCGTTGGGAAGACGGCTGGATTTCCGGACTATGGCGGTCCGAGCAGGAGATTCCCGCGGAGGCGACGCATCTGGTGCTGACCGGTAAGCACTGGGCACCGGGCGGTCCCCTGGTGGTTACGGTTAGGATGAATGGCCGGGAAGTGGGCCGGCAGGAGTTGCGGTCGGGGGTATACCGGCTGAGCGCCGCGCTGCCTGGAGGTCTATCGGGCACGAGCTGCCGGATGGAGGTGGAGACGAGCCGGACGTGGCGGCCGAGACAGAGTGGGGACTACCGTCAGTTGGGGTGCGTGGTGGATTGCGTTCTGTTTGAAACCGCGGGCAGGTGATCTTGAGCCAGCCCCTTGTCACCATAGTCACGCCCTCCTACAATCAGGGTCATTTTATTCGAGCGACGATTGAAAGCGTGCTGAGCCAGGGCTATCCAAATGTCGAGTACATCATTATGGACGGCGGCTCGACGGACGCGACGGCGGCGGTCGCCGCGGAGTACAGTAGCCGGCTGACGTTTGTTTCCGAGAAAGACAGGGGACAGACGCACGCCATCAACAAGGGATTTCAGCGCGCCAAGGGGAGCATTGTCGCGTGGTTGAACTCGGACGATGTCTATCTGCCGGATGCCATCAGGCACGGGGTGGCCGGTTTGGAAGCCGATCCTGAGGTGGGAGCGATCTACGGCGAGGGTTTTCAGATTGACTACGACGGCAACGTGCGGCAGCAGTTTCCGTTTACCGAGCCCTTCAATCTTTGGCGATTGACGTTTGTTCTCGATTATGTGCTGCAGCAGTCGGTTTTTTTCCGGCGATCCTGCGTCGAGGCGGTCGGGTGGGCGGATGAGTCGCTGCATTTCGGGATGGACTGGGACCTGTTGATCCGGTTGGCCAAGCGCTATGGTCTGGCGTATGTGCCGGAGAAGTTTGGGTGCATCCGGGAGTATGAGGCCGCCAAGTCGTTTGCCGGTGGACAGAAGCGATTTCGGGAACTGGCTGCGATTCTCACGAAACACTCGGGAAAGCGGCGACCGCCGGGCTGGTGGTTCTACGGACTGGATACATACGACAAGATCTGGGCTGAACGGATCCGGAAGGTGGTGCCGGGTTGGCTGGGGGGTTACCTGGCGACGCGGTTTGTGCATTTGTGCCGGGCCCGGATCGACCATGTTTATCGGTATTCGCAGGGCCTGTACGCTGACCGGTGGGCCGGGACGCGTCTCCACTGGATGCTGCCGGAGTATGCCCGGTTGGCCGTCATCCGCGGTACGCTGCCGGGGTGGGCGCAACCGCTCGCGGATCAGGAGTTCCGGATCCGGGTGAACGGGGAGGCGGCGTTGCAGGAGGTTCTTCCGCTCGGCGACTTTGCGATTGAGGTACCGCTGCGGCCGGGCGAGGCCTGTGTGCTTCAGATTGACACCGGCAAGTACGTGGTTCCGGAGGAGCAGGGCCTTGGTCCGGACCGCCGGCGGTTGGCTTGGCAACTCCGGCAGATCGAGGCGGTGCGGTAGCCCTCACTTGATGTTGAGGGTGGTACCCGGGGGACTGGTTAGGCCGCGGATTCGCAGGGAGACGGGGACGGCCTTGCCGGGGGCGGCGTTGGGGGGGATGCGGATATTGATCTGCAGTATACCGATGATGAGGCCCGGGCTGGCGCCGGCGTAAGTGACTTCGGCCGGCACTTCGCCCACGGTGACCACTACCGGACTCGACCGGCTGCTTGCCTCGGTGGCGATGAGGCCATCGGGCAGCGAGGCGGTTGGCGGCAGGACGGGTACGCCTTCGCCGGTGGCAAACAGAATGACATAACCGCCGCGGAAGGCCGGGGCCGTTTCCGCGACGAGGAAGTACTCCTTCTTCTCCTCGTCGTAGGCGTAGGCGGCCGCGGGACCCGAGCCGGCGCCATTGGCGGTAAAGATTCCTGGGGCAGCCGGGGTCAGAAAGATGGGGAAAACATTGGACCGCTTGCCGCCGTAGTTCAACTGAATCATGTAAGGCCGGTTGACTTCGAGGCCATACGGGATGGCGATGCAGACCTGGTCCTTGGACGCATAAAGGATTGGCGTGGCCTCTCCCAGCAGCTCCACCGACACGCCGCCGAGGGCCGAGGGTACGCGCGGAAGCTGGGGGTCAAACGCGACGAGTTGATCCGGCCCGATGTTCTGGCCGTAGAGGACCAGCAGAGCGCCGGGAGCGACGGCGGCGGTTTGGTTGGCGGCGTTGGCGATGCCTTGGATGACGGGTCCGGGGAGGGTGGTGACGAAGGACCCGGTAGCTTCGCCGCCGCCGGGCCCCGGGTTGATGACCGTGACCGGGAAGACCCGCGAGTCTGTCATCAGGGAGGCGGGTACCGTGATCTGGATGGCCGTATCACTGAGTACCGTGGTCGCAACCGCCTGGTTATCGATCTTGGCCGTGGTGCCCGGAAAGAAGCGGGTGCCGCGGACGGTCAGGATGCTGGTGGGCGACAGAGCCGGCAGACTGGCGGGCCAGACGGAAGTAACTTGTGGGACGCCGGGCTGCACGGTCAGCCGGGCCGTGACGAGGGTGGTCCTGTTGACGGCCGTGGGCGTTGAGATGGTGATGGCGCCGGAGTAGCCGCCGGGGCTCAGCCCGGCGGGGTTGACGGTGATTGCCACCGCAGTGCGAATGCCGGGGAAGATATTGCCGGTGGGCGGGGCGGCAGTCAGCCAGGCGGTGCCGCGGGTGGAGACGCTGAACGGGAGCAGGCTGCCGGTGGTGTTGAGCAGGATCGACTGGGCCGGCACGGTGGCCGTGTCGCCCAGGCGGAAGGTGAAGTCGAGGGTGGAAGGGGAGACCACGGCGTTACTGGGCGGCGATTGAATCGTGACCGTGACCGGGATGAGGATGGGTTCACGGTTGGTGCCTTCGGCTGGGGCGATGGTGAGCTGCTCGGAGTAGGTTCCGACGATCAGCGAAGTAATGTTGACCGTGACCCGGATCACCAGCGTGGTCTTCCCCGCGGCCGGGGTCACCGTCAGCCAGGGAGCCGAGGGGGGATTTACCGCAAAGCTGATGGCCGGTCCGTTGCCGGCCAAGGCGACCGAAAGGGTCTGCGCGGCGGTGGGGGAGCCTGCCCCCTGGACAAAGTTGAAAGAGAGGGCCGCCGGGGTGACCTTGATGACAGGGGCAGCCCAGCCCACGGAAGCCAGCCAGAGAGCAGCAATCCAGCGCACACGATATCGATCGGCGCATCGGGGGATCGCCGCTAGATCAGTTAATTCTTAAGCTCTTCGGGGAAGACGGCATAGCCTTCGGGCGGCTGGAACTGTCCGCGGAGGTATTCGAGGCGTTTGCGGAGGTGGCGGCTGGCAATCTGGCGCGGCCCGGGTTCGACATCGATATCGCAGCACAAGCCATGGAGATAGAGCGTCAGGGTATCGAAGAACGATTCGCGGGCATACTCGCGGAACAGCTTGGTTTCCCCGCGGAAGGAGGTCTGCTTGTTCAGCAGGTTCTGTTTGGCAGCCCAGCTGAACTGATCGACCTCGCCATGGACGCGGGCCTTGAGCTCGGCGCGAAGAAGCTCCATGTAGCCGCTGAAGGCGGCCTCGGGAAGCCGCTCGAAGGCGGCGCGGGCGAGGGCGTTGAACAGGTGAAAGTGGTACTCGCTCATGTCGACGTCCTTAACGCCGAAGGCGAGCACGCCGCCCTGGCCGGGGCCGGGCGGAGGGATATAGGCGAGGGTCAGGCGGACGCGTTCGTCCGGCAGGTCCATGACGACCAGCGAATCCTGAGGCAAAAAGGTCTGGCGGGCGGCCTTGTGCTTGCCGGAGGGGGCGGGGCGTTCGAGGTACGGCACGAGGATGACGAAGAGCGCAGGCAGGGCGGCGCGCACCGCGGCGGGGAGAGCGTCGAAGGGTTCGACGAGGTACTCGCGCAGGTCCTCTTCGCCCACCGGCACGGCTGCGGCGAAGTATGTGAAGCGGTCGGCCAACGGCAGGCTTTCCGGCTGGAAGCGTGCGGCGAATTCACCCAGGTGGAGTTTGGCCGCGGGCTCGAGGGCCAGGTCGGAGGAAGACGGCATCGACAGAACCTTCAGTGTAACAGAGCCTCGCGCTAGACTGGGGTTTTGCCACCATTGGACATTTTAATCTCGGCGGGCGAGGCATCCGGGGACATGTACGCCTCGCGGCTAGTGGGAGAGCTGCGGAAGCGGGCGCCGGGGCTGCGCTTTTACGGCTGCGCCGGCCCGCAGATGCGGGCGGCGGGGGTAGAGCCGGTGGTGGATGCCGAGGCGCTGGCGGTGGTGGGGCTCGTCGAGGTGTTGGCGCACATTCCGAGGATTTACGGGGAGTTCCGGAAGCTGGTGGCGGCGGCCGAGGGGCGGCGGCCGGTGCTGGCGATACTGACCGACAGCCCGGATTTCAACCTGCGGGTGGCGAAGAAGCTGAAGCGGCTGGGCATCCCGGTGGTTTACCTGGTGGCGCCGCAGGTGTGGGCGTGGCGGTCGGGCCGGGTGAAGCAGATGCGGCGGGATCTGGCGGGGGTTCTGTCAATTTTTCCCTTTGAGCAGGCGTGGTTCGCGGAGCGGGGGCTGGCCGTCGATTTTATTGGCCATCCGTTGGCCTGGAGCGCCGCGCCGCGGGGGACGCGGGCCGGATTCTGCGCGCGCTACGGTTTTGACGAAACGAAGCCGATTCTGGTGCTGCTGCCCGGCAGCCGGGTGGGCGAGGCGCGGCGGCATCTGCCGGCGGTGCTGGATGCGGTGGAAGTACTGCGGGGGCATGGCTATACGCAGTTTGTGTGGGCGGCGCCGACGGGATTCCTCACGCGGGAGGCGGGATCGTTTACAAGTTTTCGGGAACGCATTTCCGCGCTGTCCATCCAAACGGTTGAGGGAGAAACGTGGGACGCAATTGCCCATGCCGACCTCGCCCTGGCCGCCAGCGGCACGGTGACCATGGAAGCTGCCATGCTGGGTACGGCCATGGTGAGCTTCTACCGCGTCACCGCCATCAGCTGGCTTCTGGGTAAATTGTTAGTGTCAGTTCCGTTTTACACCATGGTGAATCTGGTGGCGGGGCGCCGCGTGGTCCCGGAACTCATGCAGGACGAGTTGACGGGCGCCAATCTGGCGCGCGCCGCGCTGGATTTGCTCGAAACCCCGGGAGCCCTCGCCGGGATGCGCGCCGAGTTAGCCGCGATCCGCCACACGCTCCGCCGGGAAACCGACCCCCTCGCAGAAGCGGCCAGGATCCTGGCTGACCGGTACCTGAAGGAAACCTGATCATGAAGATAGTTTGGACCATACTCACCGCGACGCTGTTCGCTTCGCTCGCCAGCGGCCAGGAGGCGCGCGGGAGGTCGCGGATTGACGTGATCCACTATCGGATTGAGGCCGATGTCGATCCCCGGACGCAGACGCTGAAGGCCACCGCGCGGATCCGGTTCCGGCCCGTGGACGACCGGATTACGACGATCGCGCTCGACCTTCACAACAGCCTGAACGTGACCTCCGTGGTGGACGGGCAGGGACGGGCGCTGACGCCGACGCGGAACCTGCAGGAGTATCAGCTGCGGATTGCCTTTCCGGACATTCTGGCCAAGGGCTCGGAACAGGAGGTGGCCGTAAGTTATGAGGGGCGGCTGAGCGGGCAGGAGGAGTCGCCGGTGTACGGGGTGAAGTTCGCGGCCATCAAGCCGGATTACGGCTTCTTGCTCTATCCCGCCCGGTGGTTTCCGGTAAACGAGTACACGGCGGACCGCTACACGGCCGAATTTGCGGTGACGGTGCCGGAGGGATTCACGGTGGTCACCGGCGGGATTGAGACCTCCGGCCCCGCGCCGGCGGGAAGGAAGACGACGGTTTGCAACTTCGCCAAGCCCAGCCTGGCGGGTTCGATTGGAATCGTGCGGGAGGGTCCGAAGACGGTGTCGTCCGGGGGGGTGACGGCGCTCACCTACTTCCGCGGCGAGGCGGCGGGCGCGGCGCAAAGCTGGGGCGAGGAGACGGGCAAGGTACTCGGTTTTCTGACGGGGATGTATGGCCTGGCTCCGTACTCGGCCATCGGTCTGGTGGAGACCGAAGACGGGGCCCCGAACGGGTATGCCGCCCCCGGGCTGCTGTTTTTGAGCCCTCGGGCCATCGGCAGCCAGGCCAACAGCCGGCTACTCGTCAATCAGCTGGCGCGGCAGTGGTGGGGGCTGCAGGCTTCGCCCGCCACGCGGAATCACTTGTGGATCACCAACGGCATGGCGCGCTACGCCGAGCTTCTTTGGGTGGAGCAGGCGCAGGGTCCGGGCGCGCTCGAAGGCGAGGTGCGGGATACCTACGTCGAGGCGATGACGGTGGACAATCCGCCGCTGATTCAAGCCTCGCGGTTTGAGGACTATTCGCCGGAGTATTGGGCGACAACGGCCGGCAAGGGGGCCGCCGTTTATCACATGCTGCGCGGGGTAATGGGCGAGGAGAAGTTCAAGGAGCTTCTGAAGACCGTGCCGGAGCGCTTTGCCGGCCGCGGTGTGACCACCGAGAACTTAAAAGACGCCGCCAGTCAGCTGGCCGGGCAGGACCTGGGTTATTTCTTCATTCAATGGATCGAATCGAGCGGGGCGCCGGAGTTCAAGCTCGAATATACGGTCTATCGGACGCAGAAGGGATTCCGGATCATGGGTAAGGTTTCGCAGGATCTCGACACTTTCCGCATGCCGGTGACGCTGAAGATTGAAACCGAAGGCAACCCGGAAGAGAAGGTGATCGATGTCTCGGGAACCTCTTCGGAGTTCCTGCTTGAAACCTTCGGCAAGCCGAAGCGCGTGGAGATCGACGTCAATAACAAGCTGCTGCGGATGAGCCGGTCGATGCGGGTGGCGGTGTCGATCCGGAAGGGCGAGATGTTTGCCGAGATTGGCGAGTACGGCGAGGCGTTGAAGGAGTACACAAAGGCGCTCGACGTGGCGCGCAACAGCTCGCTCGCCCACTACCGGGTGGGCGAGGTGTTCTTCCTGCAGAACAACTATCAATCGGCGGCCAACGAGTTCCGGGAGTCGCTGAACGGGGATCTGGAGCCGAAGTGGACCGAGGTGTGGGGCCACATCAACCTGGGGAAGATCTTCGATATTACGGGCCAGCGGGAGCGCGCGGTGAACGAGTACAACCTGGCGATCCGGACCAAGGACAACACACAGAACGCGCAGGAAGAGGCGGCCAAGTATCTCAAGGAGCCCTTCAAGCGCGCTAAACCGGCCTTTTAGTGGCCTTCGGCTTCTAAGAACCGTTCGGCTTCGATGGCGGCCATGCAGCCGGCGCCGGCCGCGGTGATGGCCTGACGGTAGACGCGGTCCTGCACATCGCCCGCGTGGAAGACGCCGGCGATGTTGGTGCGGGCGCCGCCGTGCGAGAGGATGTACCCTTCTTCGTCGGTGTCGATCTGGCCGCGGAGGAACTTGGTGTTGGGGATGTGGCCGATGGCGACGAAGAAGCCGTCGACATCGCGGTCCCAGGTTTCGCCGGTGACGATGTTGCGGAGTTTGGCGCCGGTGACAAAGCCCTTTTCGACGTCGTAGATGTCATCGACGACGGTGTTGGTGAGGATTTCGATCTTCGGGTTGGCGCGGGTACGGTCGACCATGATCTTCGAGGCGCGGAACTCGTCGCGCCGGTGGACGAGGGTGACGCGTTTGCCGAAGCGGGTGAGGAAGTTGGCTTCCTCCATGGCGGTGTCGCCGCCACCGATGACCATGATCTCTTTTTCCCGGTAGAAGAAGCCGTCGCAGGTGGCGCAGGAGCTGACGCCGTGGCCGATGAGCTTGTATTCGTTGGGCAGGCCGAGCCAGCGGGCCGAGGCGCCGGAGGCGATGATGAGCGTCCGGGTTTCGATCCACGCGCCGTCGATTTTCAGTTTGAAAGGCCGTTGGGAGAGGTCGGCATCTTCGACGGTGCCGTGCATATACTCGGCGCCGAAGCGAATCGCCTGCTGCTTCATGTTCTCGACGAGTTGGGGGCCCATGACGCCGTCCGGGAAGCCGGGGAAGTTTTCCACCTCCGAGGTGATGGAGAGCTGGCCGCCGGGTTCGTGGCCGGAGACGACCAGCGGCGACAGGGAGGCGCGGGCGGTATAGACGGCGGCTGTATTTCCGGCACAGCCCGAGCCAATTATGACGACGTTACGCATAAGGAAAAATGTAAAGAGGGATGGGGAGCCGAAGCGACCCCAATCCCTCAGAGTAACACTCAGAATCTGGCTGCCGGCGTGTGCCGACTTTAGGCGGCGCGGCGGCGGAAGAGTCCAAGGCCGACCAAGCCGACGCTCAACAGCATCCAAGTGCCGGGCTCCGGGACAGGCACAACGCCCTGAATAACGTCATTGGCGCAGGTCGCGGAGGAAAAGGAGAACGAAGAGCCGTCAAAGCCGTTGATAAAGGCGTTGTTGGCGACGAAGTTGACGGTCACCTGAATCTTGTTTGGATCGGTTGGGCAGCCGACGCACGCGGTGCTTACGGAACCCGTGCCAAGGTTCGTGGAACCCGTTACATTGCCCCATACGTTTTCGGTCGGCCGGCCGGCGGCGCCACCGACAAGAGTACTGGCTGTTATGAAGGAGGTGGCGCTGTAGAGGTTGCCGGCGGTGAGTCCCGTGCGGCTGACCAAGGGTACGAAGTAGCGGTTGGCGCCTTTGGTGAAGAGCAGATCGCCAACGTTCATGCCCCCGAACGGTGCTAGTGAGACGCCGCCACCGTAGTTCATGAAGATGTCTACCGTGAAGGTTTTGGTTGCGGAGTTGAAGTTGGTGAACCGCAGTTGGGTGATGTCGAACTGGGAGGCATTGCCGATCACGTCACCGGGAGCGGTGGAGTCGTTGAAGGTGAGTGGAAAGCTGGGCAGGGCGAATGACGGAACCGCAAGAGCGCCTGCGAGCGTGAGAATTGGGAGGAAAGAGAGTTTCATGGTGTTTTCATTCTGCGGATCTTCGGAACGCAGAACCATAGACTTAAGGTCCTTGTAGGCCCAGATGGGGGTATTAGGACCACGAGGACCCGTACCTGTGGGGCCTAGTACCCCCTCAGGGGCGAGGAGCCGGGCCGCGCTGAGGCCCGGCTGCCGGGTTCCCGAGAACGGAGCGATCCTGCTTTTTCAGTGCAAACGCTGCCGTCTCCGCGGGCTGGTTACGGGAGCAGCGGAGCCCGCAGCCGGTCACAAGCGCACAGGCCGCGCAGGCCTGGCACCAACGGGCGAGGAGGTCGCCCAGGAGCTCGTCCCTTCTGCCGGGCCGGAGCGAGTCCGTTGTGCGCGTTGGCCCAAATAGCGCACAGGCCGCGCAGGCCTGGTACCAACGGGCGAGGAACTCGCCCAGGAGCTCGCCCCTCGTGCCGGGCCGGAGCGAGTCCGTTGTGCGCGTTGGCCCAAATAGCGCACAGGCCGCGCAGGCCTGGCACCAACGG
>JAINDL010000224.1 GCA_019931245.1 Bryobacteraceae bacterium CoA2 C42 | reverse complement strand
GCGCCGGACATTGTTGGGGTTCAGACGGGCGGCCATGGGTTCCACGCTTTTGCGCTCTCCGGGCAGAAGGAGGCCGAGGCAGTAGCTGGTTAAGGGCTGATGCCGGTCCTTGTGTCCTGCCGCCTGCGCCAGACCCTGAAGGTAGGCGGCAAGACGCTGTTCGCGTGGGCCTGGCGCGGGGGGAGGTTGCGGGGCCACGCCCTGAGTGCATCATAGTGTATGACACAGTAGTACCAGGTGGTTCTCGCGGATTTTGGGCATTGGGTCTCTTCTCCATTTTCAATGCCGCTCCCCATCTAAGAGAGGGCCTGAATTTTGTCCAGAAAATGGGGCCATTTTAGGATTTGGGCGTCGCGAAAAAGACGACCTCCCGGAGGGACGTTTTTGCAAACGTCCCTCCGGGAGGCGGGAAGAGACTAAGCGGCTAGCGCGTCAAATTGTTACTGCCGTTTGCGCCGCACGAGGCCGAGGGCGAGCAGACCGGCGCCCATGAGGGCATAGGTGCTAGGTTCCGGGATCGGTTGGAAGGAGGCAACGCTCGCAACACCACCATTGATCATGAAGGTCGATCCGGTGGACCAACCGGTGGCGTTGGTCCGGATTACGAAAATCCGAGAGACTTCACCATTGGCGATCGTGTCCGTTCCGCCTCTGAAGTCGAAACCGATTGTCGTCCCCGGAGCTGAGCTCCGGTCCGCCGCCACCGGCGCCTGGGAGCCGGCGACGAAGTTTACGGCCGTCCCGCCGGAACCGGCACCGCCGGTACCGTCAATATCGGTCGTGACGAAACCCACATTGGTCGAGAACACCCCAAAGTTTACCGTTGTGATCCGGTTGATCTCAGAGGTGGCGGAGGTGTTCTGAAACTGGTAATAAAAGTCGAGTCCGTTGCCGGAGTTCCTGTATACAGCCGTCCGGAAGATGCCACTTATTCCGAATTGACTAACGCTGGTCGTTACGCCGGTCAGGAAGGTTCCGGGGGTGCCAATAGTGAATGTTTCGAGAGTGCTGCTGACAGAGGTGCCCGTGCAGGAAAGTCCAGCGCACTCGCCGGGGAGCAGGACATTCGCTGAGAGGGGAGCCGCCAAGACAAGCGCAGCTGCGCCGATGAGTAGGCGTAATTTTAATTGCATTCTTTCTCCGAGTAAGCCGGCGTCGAGAGGGGAAGCCGAGAATACTTCGGAGTTTAGGGGACAGACAGCCTAGACTCAATGAATGTTTCGTACTGGACAGGGGAGAAGGTCCGCCAGCGGTCTGCACGTAACTGGGGTGAGTACCGTGCGTGTTAGTACCTGCATTTTCTCGGTAAATCGAGGGAAATGGTGAGGACGGGGGAACGGATGAGGGGTTGGAAAGAGGGAAGAGGAAGGGCAGGAAGGCCTAGTACAAAATCCGCGTGGATTGCTTAGATTTCGTATTCCGGGGGTTTTGCGCGGCCCAGCGGGATATAGTTCCAAATCCGTTCGTGGAGAAAATACAGTCCGATTTTGACGACCGAGTCGATGAGTCCGGCGCCGGCGGACGCCCTCGCGTCTCTACTGAACGCATACACGATGGCGGCAGTGGCAAGGGAGCCTAGGACGCGGTAGCTGACCGCCTTGGCGATACTGCGAGAGTGGGAGTCCATGGAAAAATCATACCAAAGCCGATAGGGTTTATCTACATTGTCTGGGCTTTGCGGGCTTGGGTAGGCAACCGCTAAAATGGAAGGGTGCCCAAGGTTACTTTTCTGCCCGAAGAGATCACGATCGATTACGATCCTGCGACGATGCCGTATTCAGACCACGGTTTGCGGGGGTCGTTGCTCGATATCGCGTTGAATCACGGCGTCCACCTGGAGCACGCCTGCGGCGGCAGTTGCGCGTGCACGACCTGTCATGTGATTGTCAAGGCGGGCGACCAGAACCTGTCCGAGATGGAGGACGACGAGGCGGACCGCGTGGAGACGGCCGCCGGCCTGACGCTCCACTCCCGGCTGGGTTGCCAGTGTGTGGTGCGGGGGGATGTGACGGTGCTGATTCCGGATTGGAACCGGAATTACGTGAGCGAGGGGGGCGGTTCGATCAATTTGGGCGCGGCGATTCCCCTGCCGAAAAAGTAGATTGCAGCCGGTCGAGGGTTGCCAGGTCGAGTCCGAACCGGGTTGTGGCGGTGGTGCCCTGCAGTTGCACTTCGATCGAATCGAGCAGAGGGAGCATGGCGTTGCGCTGAGCCTCTGGCAGGGTGAGGCGAGCGATGCCGGCCAGGCCCTTGATGGAGTTCTGCCATTGCCGGGCGCTGGGGTCGTCTTTGCATTGGACGGCGGCGTGGGTCTGCAGGCCGTTGGTGAGGTCGAGGGCGACCGTTAGAAAGTTGACCCCCTGCAGGAGGCGGGGGAGATTGGCGGCCAGGTTTGGCGACTGCGCGACGGTCTCGAGGAGCGGGAGCGCGGACGGGTTGGCCACTACCCAAAGATGGGAGGAGGCGGGGATGGTCTCCGCTTTGGCGAGCAGATCTTTGGCCAGATTGGCCGGACCGGCATCGCGTTGATCGATGATCTGCCGCAGGCGGGCGGTCCGGCCCACGATGGCCGTGGAAGCGTTCATGAAGAGAGCGGCGAACTCCTCGTCGCCCAGCAGGGGGTAGCCCTTATAGGCCAATCGCTGGTAGCCCTCGCGGCGGACCAGGGGCTCGATGTTCATTTGCGAGAAGCGGTTTCTAATGAAGAAAAGCGACTCTTTTCCATTGGAGGCCCAGAGGATTTCCAGTAGGTCTTTCCTGGGATCAAAGCCGACCTCTTTGGTGAAGTTATCCATGAGCCGGGTCCATTGGGGGGAGGCGGCGAGCCGTTTCCAGGTTTCGGTCTTTTGCAGGGCGTCCACGCGGATGCCGCCGAGGCTGACCGTATCGGCGGGGATGAGGGGGAGGAGGGCCGGGTCGAGCATGACGGAGGTGCGCGGGGACGGGCAGGCAGTGGCCAGGAGGAGGAGAGGGGCGAGGAGCAGGTGGAGTCGCTGCATGTGTATATATATGCTGACGTTGGTGGCAGCCGGAACTGTTCCTTAATTTTCGGGCGCCAGTTTTCGGGCGGGGGAGCTGCTTGTTCCAGGGTCGCAGAAAGCGGGCATGGGCGCCGGGGTATTCGATCTTACCGTTGTCATTCAGGAGTCATGATTTGGTGTTATCATTCGCCCATGCGACTGTTGCTGGGTGCAGCTGTGTTCTGTGGAGCGGTTTTCGCTCAGGATTTTCGGGCGGTCATCTCCGGTGAGGTGAGTGACGCCACCGGAGCGTCGATTCCGGGCGTGCGCGTGGTGGCGCAGAATCTGGACCGGCGCGTGGATTACTCGGCGGTAACCAACGACACAGGACGGTACGTGACGCCGTTTCTGCCGCCGGGCGCCTACACGATCCGCTTTGAGAAGGACGGCTTCAAGCCGTTGTTTCGCGAAGGGTTGCAGTTGACGGCGGTGGACCGGCTGAACCTGAGTGTGCAGATGCAGGTGGGCTCGCTGAGCGAGCGGGTTACCGTGACGGCCGAGCAGCCGCTGCTGCAGACGGAGACGGCGGTGCGGAGTGGAACGATCGGCACCAAGCTGATCGCGGATATTCCGACCTCGGGCCGTAACCTGTTTCAGTTCCAATACTCGCTGCCCGGGGTGACGAAGACGAGCAATTACTGGGGCAACTTTGAGCTGTACGCGTTCGGCAATATCAATGGCGTATCGATCAACGGGGGGCGCAGTGGCGAGAACGAGATTCTGCTCGACGGCATCACCTCTACCCGCGGCAGCCGCAGCGCGTCGTTTGCACCCGCGCTGCAGGCGATTGAAGAGGTGAACATTATTACGAACACCTACGATGCGCAGTACGGGCGTGTCGGGGGCGGCACGACGTCGATCAATCTGCGCAGCGGGACCAACCAGTTTCACGGGGAGCTGTTTGAGTTCCTGAAAAACGACAAGTTGATTTCCAATGGCTATTCGCGCAACTCGGCCGGGGTGCGCAAGCCCCCGTATCGCAACAATACTTATGGCTTCCGCTTCGATGGCCCCGTGCTGATCCCGAAGCTGTTGAACGGCAAGAACAAGCTGTTCTGGATGGTGTCGCTTGAAGGCCTGCGCGAACGCAACCCGCAGACGCAGCTCTGGACCGTGCCGACGGCCGACCAGCGCAACGGCGACTTCTCGAAACTGGTGACGAACGCCAATCAGCCGATTCTGATTTTCGATCCGCTCACCTCGCCGCGGCAGCCGTTTGCGGGCAATGCGATCCCGCGGAACCGGATCAACCCGGTGGCGGCGCGGACCATCAGCTTCTTTCCGGCGCCGAACCGCGTCAGCGAAAGCCTGGACGGGCAGAACAACTATCTGTTTGTGAACAGCTCGCGGAATGACTATGACCAGTGGCTGGGGAAGATGGACTGGGTGGCGTCGGACAAGAGCCGGGTGAACTGGCGGTACGGGCAGACGCCGTGGTTCAACTTTGCGCGGGTGCAGTGGGGTACGAACGCGGCGGAGCCTTCGACGGAGGCCCCTTCGACGCGTATCTCACGGAACTGGGGCGCGGACTGGACTTATACGCTTAGCCCTTCGATGGTGTTCAATCTGCGCGGCGGGCTGGCCCGTTACGAAGGCTTCTCCGGCAACGTGTTTGGCCGGGACTTCAACCCGACGGAGTTGGGCTTCGCCGAGCGCCTGGTCAGCCAATTTGATGTGCGGCAGTTCCCGCGCTTCAATTTCACGGGCAATAACATCTCCTCGCTCGGTTCGACGCGGACGGCAAACTACGAGACACAAGACACCTATTCCGTGCAGCCGAACCTGACCGTGATCCGCGGGCGGCAGACCTGGAAGATGGGCGCCGAACTCCGGCTCTACAACTCGAACAATCACAACCCCGGGGCTTCTTCCGGCACTTATAACTTTGGCCGGAACTGGACGCAGCGTAATCCGCAGCAGGCCGATGCGCTGTCGGGCAACGAACTGGCGACCTTCCTGGTGGGGACCATTACTTCGGGCAACGTAGAGAAGAACGTCTGGCCCGCCTACCAGAACACGTACGGCGCCTTCTTTTTCCAGGATGACTGGAAGATTTCGCGGACGCTGACCATCAATCTGGGTTTGCGCTGGGACTACGAGGGGCCGATTGTGGAGCGCTATAACCGGCAGGTACGCGGCTTTGCGCTCGACCAGGCGAGCCCGCTGCAGAGCCGGGTGCAGGGTTTGCAGTTGAATGGTGGGTTGTTGTTCGCGGGCAGCTCGGGGGTGGCGCGGGAGGCGTTCAACCGGGACCGGAACAACTGGCAGCCGCGCGTGGGCGTGGCGTGGCAGTTTGCGCCCAAGTGGGTGTTCCGCAGCGGCTACGGGTTGAGCTACCTGGGCCAGAACGCCTCCGGGGCGGCAACGGGCTTCAGCCAGCCGACGAACGTGATTGCGAGCACGGACAACAATCTGACGCCAGCCAGTTTCCTGAACGACCCGTTCCCGGCCAACCTGTATCCGAACGGACTGCTGCAGCCGATCGGTTCGAGCCAGGGGCTGGCGACGAATCTGGGGCAGGCGATTTCGGCTCAGTTCCTGAACCGGCCGCTGCCGTACTCGCAGCAGTTCTCGGCCGGCTTCCAGCGGACGATTGGCAATACCTGGCTGACTGACGTCAGCTACTCCGGTAATCTGACCTCGAAGCTGCCGATTAACCTGAATACGAACTTCATTCCGCTGGGCGATCTGACCCGGCTGCCGGTAGGGGAGCGGGCGGCTTTCTTCAATACGCAGGTTCCCAATCCGATGGCCGGTCTGCTGCCGGGTTCGGGCATCAACGGGGCGAACGTGCCGCGACAGGTGCTGCTGAACGCTTACCCGCACTTTAGCCAGGTGACGCTGACCAACGTGCCGATCGGCGGCCAGTCTTATCACTCGCTGCAGGCCAAGGCGTCGCGGCGGTTTGCGAACGGATTTTCGGGGCAGTTTTCCTACACCTGGTCGAAGACGCTTGAGCGGGTAGCGCCGTTGAACCCGCAGGATGTGACGGTGGGGAACCTGCTGAACTCCGGACTGGAGCAGCGGCTGCAGCAGTGGGATATTCCGCACACCTTCTCGGCGCTGGTCACTTACGAACTACCGTTTGGCAAGGGCAAGCGCTTCCTGAACAGCTTGAACGGAGCGGGGAACGCCGTCTTTGGCGGGTGGAATCTGAACGTGCAGTACATGACGCGGAGCGGGGTGCCGTTTGACTTCCCGAACGCCGGTCCGCTGGCGGCGCGGAGTGCGCGGTTGACGAATGAGCAGCGGGAGTCGGCGGCCAAGACGGCGGGCCGATCGGAGTTCAACCCGTTCTTTGACAAGTATTATGACGTCTCGCTGTTCCCGCGGACAGCGCAGGCGCCCTTCACCTTGCGGGACTTCCCGACGCGTTTCCCGGATGTGCGCAGCCCGCATCTGGAGAGCTGGGAGATTTCGGCCTACAAGGAGTTCCGCTTCTTTGAACGGGTGCGCTGGCAGATCCGGGTGGATATGCAGAACGCGCTCGATTACGCCTACTTCGGTCAGATTGTGGCGAGCAACGTGACGGACCCGCGGTTTGGTCAACTGAATCCGGCCCAGAACAATGCAACGCGGCAGGTGGTGCTGGTGATGAAGGTCCTGTTCTAGGTGGGTTGTTCTAGGCGTCGATGTCGCTGAGCTCTCCGGTGGGTAACGCCATCCGGAGAGCGTTGAGGACGGCGGCGAGGTCGATGAACTCCTGAGCCACGGCGCCGGCCACCGGCGGCAGGTAGCCGGTGGCGGCGGCGACCATGCCGACGAGGCTCAGCGCCATGCCGCCGATGGCGCATTGGAGCGCGATGCGCCGGAGTCTTTGGCCGATGTGGATCAGTTCGTCGACCTTGTGCAGCGAGGCTTCGAGAATGACGGCGCCGGCGGCTTCGGCGGTGACGTCGCTGTTCTGGCCGAAGGCGATGCCGACGGTGGCGGCCTGCATGGCGGGGGCGTCGTTGATGCCGTCGCCGACGAAGAGGGTGGGG
>JAINDL010000174.1 GCA_019931245.1 Bryobacteraceae bacterium CoA2 C42 | reverse complement strand
GACGAAGCGCAACCGACGAAGTATTGGTTAGGAAGCCTTGCGGCGGATACCAGCTTGATGGCATTGGTGACGATTGCCAAACAACGATGGATCATTGAGCGGGATTACGAAGAACTCAAGCAGGAGCTTGGCTTGGGGCACGATGAGGGGCGAGGTTGGCGCGGATTCCATCATCAAGCCACACTTTGTTTTGGTGGCTGGGCATTGCCGCCTACGGCTTTCTGATCGCGGAACGAAGCCGTTTTTCCCCCTCAGCCCGCGCTGGACAGCTCCAACTTGCCCTACCCGAAGTTCCACCCGACTGGAAGCCACGCGGGGCGAGCGCAACGCCATAACCCGCATTCGATTGCCACCCTGCGAATCCTGGTCGCCAGAGTGCTGGCCGGTCGGCTCCCGTGTTGCCCATTATGTTGCGCCCTTCGTCTATAACACAGTAGTACTAGGCTCGAATTCGGGACCGACGACAGATCTCGCGAGGTAATTTCGACCGCCTTCGGTACGCAGCCGCCGGATTGACAACCAGTGCCCTTGATGAATAGGGATTTCGCGATCAATTGCTCGCTCGTCCGGCACCGTGTGCCTCGGATCCGGTTCTTATACATCGGCTCGCACGTTGGCTCCACGCTTCTTTCACACCCGCCTCGCGATGACGCCCGTGCGGTTCACGATCACTTCACCTCCCTCAGGTTGTGAAAAGGACCTTCAGCTTCAAGCGATCGAATCGGCTCGGCACACAATAAAAAAAGGCCGGACCCGCGGGTCCGGCCTCCTGTCACCCGCCGCCTAGTAGCGGTAGTGATCCGGCTTGTACGGCCCTTCCACCGGCACGCCGATGTACTCGGCCTGCTGCGGGGTGAGCGTCGTCAGCTTCACGCCGATCTTCTCAAGGTGCAGCCGCGCGACCTCTTCGTCGAGCTTCTTCGGCAACGTGTAGACGCCGACTTTGTAAACGTCCTTGTTCCGCCACAGGTCGATCTGCGCCAGCGTCTGGTTGGCAAAAGAGTTCGACATCACGAAGCTCGGATGGCCCGTCGCGCAACCCAGGTTCACCAGCCGCCCCTCAGCCAGCATGAAGATGCTGTTGCCGCTCGGGAAGGTGTACTGGTCCACCTGCGGCTTGATGTTCAGCTTCTTCACGTCGGTCCGCGCGTTCAGCTTGTCCACCTGAATCTCGTTGTCGAAGTGCCCAATGTTGCAAACGATCGCCTGGTCCTTCATCTTCTCCATCATCTCGAGCGTGATGATGTCCACGTTGCCCGTCGTCGTCACGTAGATGTCCGCCGTGCCGAGCGTCTCCTCAATCGTCGTCACCTGGTAGCCTTCCATCGCCGCCTGCAGCGCGTTAATCGGGTCGATCTCGGTGACAATCACGCGAGCGCCCAGACCGCGCAACGACCCGGCCGAACCCTTACCCACATCGCCATAGCCGCAAACCACGGCCACTTTGCCGGCCAGCATCACATCAGTCGCCCGCTTGATGCCATCGGCCAGCGACTCGCGGCAACCGTACAGGTTGTCAAATTTCGACTTCGTCACCGAGTCGTTCACGTTAATCGCCGGCACCAGCAGTTTGCCTTCCTGCTGCATCTTGTAGAGCCGGTGCACGCCCGTGGTCGTCTCCTCGGAAACACCCTTCCATTCGGCCACAATCTTCGTCCACACGCCGGGCATCTCCACCGCCACGCGCTTCAGCAGATCTTTGATCACCTGCTCTTCGTGCGAACCCGACGCCGTGTTCACCCACTCGGAACCGTTCTCGAGCTCATAGCCCTTGTGAATGAGCAGCGTCACATCGCCGCCATCGTCAATCACCAGTTGCGGGCCCAGCCCGTCGCCGTGAATCACCGCCTTCAACGTGCAATCCCAGTACTCTTCGAGCGTCTCGCCCTTCCACGCAAACACCGGCACCCCGGCGGCGGCAATCGCGGCTGCGGCATGGTCCTGCGTCGAAAAGATATTACAACTCGCCCAGCGCACGTTCGCGCCCAGGTCCACCATCGTCTCAATGAGAACGGCGGTCTGAATCGTCATGTGCAACGATCCGGTGATCCGCACGCCCGCCAGCGGCTTGGTCGCCGCGTGCTTGCGCCGGATCGACATCAAGCCCGGCATCTCGTGCTCGGCGATCGTAATCTCTTTCCGGCCCCAATCGGCCAGGCCGATATCAGCAACTTTGTACTCTGTAGCTACCGTAGTGGTCATGGAAAAAGAATAGCACATATCAACGCATCATGATTCGTTGATAGAATGAAAGCCCTATGCCTCCCCTCCTGCGCTCCCTACGCCTTCTCGGTGATGAGTCGCGCCTCCGCATGCTCCGTCTCCTCTCCCGCGAAGAACTCAGCGTTGCCGAACTCCAGGAGATCCTCGGCATGGGCCAAAGCCGCATCTCCATGGCCCTGTCGCAGCTCCGCCAGGCCGAACTCGTCGAACTCCGCAAAGTGGGCCAGAAGAGCCTCTACCGCTTCACCGGCGACGAAACCGTCCTGGAAATCCTCCGCCAAAGCGCCCGCGAAATCCCCGAAGCCGCCACCGACGACGACGCCCTCCGCCTCATCCTCACCAAGCGCAAGGACAAAATGCGCGCCTACTTCGACGAACTCGCCGGTCGCTTCGGCCGCCATTACGTCCCCGGACGCAGTTGGAAGGGCCTCGCCGAAATGCTGTTAAAACTCCTGCCCCCCATGGTCATCGCCGACCTCGGCGCCGGCGAAGGTACGCTCTCGCTCCTGCTCGCCCAGCGTGCCGAACGCGTCATCGCCGTCGACAACTCGGAGAAAATGGTCGCCTACGGCCGCGAAGCCGCCCGCAAAGCCGGCGTCGCCAATATCGAATATCGCGTCGGCGACCTCGAAGAGCTACCCCTCGCCGACGCCTCGGTTGATCTCGCCCTCTTCAGCCAAAGCCTCCACCACGCCCTCCACCCGCCCGACGCCATCCGCGAAGCCGCCCGCATTCTCAAGCCCGGCGGCCGCGTAGCCGTTCTCGACCTCCGGCGCCACGGCCTCGAAGAGGCGCGCGAACTTTACGCCGACCTCTGGCTCGGCTTCACCGAGGTCGAACTACTCGGCTTTCTCAGGCAGGCCGGCTTTAGCGACGCCGAACTCAGCGTTGTCCATCGCGAAGAGGCCGCGCCGCACTTTGAAACCGTTCTCGCTATCGGCCGAAAATAAACCGCAGCCGCCGCGGGTCCGCCCCGCCGTCCAGAATCCCGTCTTTGAGCAGGATCACGGTGGGCGCACTGCCGTTCGACCAATCTCCCGACGGCGTCACCATGTGCCCCTTGGCTCGCAGAGCCTCGATCACCGACCGGCTCACCCGGCCCTCCACCCGCAGCCGCCCCGGCACAAACTCATGGTGCGCAAAGCTCGAATAGAAGTGCTCGGTCTGAAACCGCGGCGCCTCCACCGCCTGCTGCGGACCCATGCCGAAGTCAATCAGATTAATCAGCACCTGCAGCATCGCCTGGTCCTGGTTGTCGCCGCCCGGCGTCGACATCACAAAGTGCAGGCTGCCATCGGGTTTCAAAACCGTGGTCGGGCTCAGCGTCACCCGCGGCCGCTTGCCTGGAGCGAGCTCATTGGCGTGGCCCTTGGTCAGCACGAAGCTCTGCAGCCGGCCCGATAGCGGAATGCCCGTATCGCCGGCGATCACGCTCGGCAGCCACGCGCCCGAGGGCGTCGCGTTGAAGGCGTTGCCGAAGCGGTCCACCACGTTCACGCAGGTGGTGTCCTGTACGTTATTGTGCTCCTCGGCCACCTTGCCGGGCCGCGATCCCATGTCGGCCTTGTCCGGGTTGATCAGCTTGCGCCGCTCGGCGGCGTACTCTTTGGAAAGCAGCAGCTTCTCGTTGATCTTTGAAAACAGCGGGTCCCCGTAATGCGCGTCGCGGTCGGCAAAGGCCAGCTTCACCGCTTCGATCTCGGTGTGGAGCAGCGCAGGGGAGTTGTGCCCCATCGCCTTCAGGTCGAAGCCTTCGAGGATGTTCAGCGCCTGCAGCATCACGGGCCCCTGCGTCCAGAAGCCCGGCTTCACGATCGTGTAGCCGCGGTAGGTGGTTGTGCGCGGGGTATCTTCGATCGCCGAAAAGCCTTTCAGGTCTTCAAAGCGGATCAGCCCGCCGTTCTCTTCAGAAAACTTGGCGATCTTCTGCGCAATCGGCCCGCGGTAGAAGTAATCCCGCACGGCCTGTATCTTCTTCGCCCGGTTCCCCCGCGTCTTCTTCTCCGCTGTCGCCAGCTCCCGCAGCGTCTTCGCCAGATCCGGCATGCGCATCATCGTCCCCGCCGCCGGCGCCTCGCCGTTCGGCAGGAAAAACTTCTTCGACGTCGGCCAGCCCGCCAGCAGCCGCTCCCCGTTGCGGATAAACGTCGAAAACTCCTCGCCAATCGGAAACCCCTCGGCGTATTCAATCGCCGGCTGCGCCACTTCGGCAAAGGACTTCGATCCGTACTTCTGCAGCGCCAGCAGCAGCCCGTCCATCACCCCCGGCAGAATCGCCGCGCGGATCCCCTCGCCGGGGATCGGCACCTTGCGGTCGTCCTCTTCCCAGAATTCGGCCTTCCGCTTGGTGTAATAGTCAACGGTCGCCAGCTTCGGCGCCGTACCCACGCCCGAGATCACAATCGGCGGCTTGCCCTTCATCGTGATGATCAGCGGCATCTCCCCGCCCAAGCCGAAGCGCGCCTGTTCGGTCACCGCCGCGGCCAGCGTGCTCGCCACCCCGGCGTCCACCGCGTTGCCCCCGGCCGCCAGCACGCGGAAGCCGGCCTCCACCTCGAAGTTGTTCGCCGCGGCCACCATCTCTTTGGTGCCCCGGACGGGAGGGAACATAATCTGCTGGGCGCTCAGCGAGCCCGAAACAAACAACAGAGTGATAAGCAACGGAGGAAGACGGCGCATGGCCTTTAGCTTATCGCGCCTCGCGGCACCCGGGTCGGGTATCCTGAAAAGCAATGCAGAAACGGCAACTCGGTAACAGCGATCTGATGATTACCCCCCTCGGTGTCGGCGCCTGGGCAATTGGCGGCGGCGGTTGGGCCTTCGGCTGGGGGCCGCAGGATGATGCCGAATCCGTCGGCGCCATCCGCGCCGCCCTCGATGCCGGCATGAACTGGGTCGATACGGCCGCCGTCTACGGGCTCGGCCACTCGGAAGAGGTGGTCGCCCGCGCTCTCGATGGCCTGGCCAACCGGCCTTATGTCTTCACCAAGTGCGGCCGCGTGTGGGATGAAAACCGCGTCATCGGCAAGCGGCTGAAGCGCGATTCGGTCCGCGCCGAGTGCGAAGCCAGCCTCCGCCGCTTGCGGGTCGACGTCATCGATCTCTACCAGATGCACTGGCCCGAACCCGACGAAGACGTCGAAGAGGGCTGGACCGCCATGGCCGAACTGCAAGCAGAAGGTAAGGTCCGGTGGATCGGTGTCTCTAACTTCTCAAAGGCGCAGATGGAGCGGGCGCAGAAGATCGCCCCCATCACCTCGCTACAGCCGCCCTACTCGCTTCTCACCCGCGAAGTGGAAGCCGAAGTACTCCCCCACGCGGCGGCCACCGGCATCGGGGCCATTGTTTACTCGCCCATGGGCCGTGGCCTGTTGACGGGCGCCATGACCCGCGAACGCATCGCCGCCATGCCCGAAGACGATCACCGCAAGCGCTGGGTGCAGTTCCAGGAACCGACCCTGACCAAAAACCTTGAGCTGGTCGAAAAGCTACGCGAAATCGGCGAGCGCTACGGCGTCGCCCCGGGTGAAGTTGCCTTGGCGTGGGTGTTGCGCCGGCCCGAAGTGACCGGTGCCATCGCGGGCCTGCGCTCGGCCGCGCAGTTGGAAGGCGTCATCCAGGCCATGGAGTACCGCCTGACGCCCGGCGAAGAGGACGAGATCAGCTTCTATCTGTAGACTCCATCCCACCCGGCTTCGCCCAGCCCGAGCCGCCGAAGCAACGAGACCAGCTTCTTTCCGCGGGACGGTTTCCCTTGCCTGCTCTGGCTGCCGAAACCGCCCCTCCCGCGAGGCCGCGCCAACCCGGCCCGACCACCCAGGACGACCCACACCGCCGCAGCGCCTCCCCCTCCAGCCGAAACACGGTCCACTGACTCTGCGGCCCAGCGACCGGTAAAAACCAATCGCCGGCGCGTTCCAATCGAGTACCGACCAATCTAGCCACCCACCGCCCCGCCCACCGCCAACTGCGCCGGCGCCCCCAGTAGCGCCCGGACGTGTCCCTTTTCCCGCGCCCCCGGCACCACGAACAGGTCCTCCAGATAAATCCCCGGCTGCGCGAGAAACGTCGGGTAATTATGGAAAAACAGCGCAAAGCCCACCGGCCCCGTCTCCTCCTCAGCAATCAGCGCCTCAGGGGTCGCCCGGCAGGCATGCCGAAGCCTTTCGGACTCAGCCAGCTGTTCAATAAAATCGAGGATCACCGGAACATCGGCAACCACCGCCGGACGAATCATGTCAGGTCTCTCGTCAGCGTAGGCCACAGCGTGGCGGGCCGCGCCCCGCTGTGGAGCAGCACGTAGTAATCCTCCACTCCACCCCGGACCGGGCATAGAATGCGCGTCGGCTGCCACGGCGTCAAACGGCCCAGATACCGCGGCCCCCGATGGTTCACCGTCACCCCCCCGGCGGCATCAATCGATAGATACGCCCGCGCAAACGGCAGCGGCCAGGGATCGGGAAACGGGACCGGTTCCGCCATCGGCGGCAGTTCGCCGGTCCAGATTTGGCGGTGCAGCAGCGAAATCATTGCGGCGGATGCAGGCTGAACAGCAGCAGCGCCGCCATCTGCGGCCCCTTATAGGAGTCGGCGGTCTCTTCGTAGAACTCATCGGCCGAATGCGCCCCGCTCGCCTGTCCCCCGGCCCCTAACGTCACGGCCGGAATCCCCAAACTCATCGGAATGTTCGAATCCGTGCTGCCGCTCCGCGTGGCAAACACCGGAATCCCTAGCCGCTTGGCCGCCGCCAGCGCCTGCTGGATAATCGGCAGCGAATCCGCCGGCTCGGCCGCCGGCCGCAGCCCCATCGTTTCGATCTTCAATTCAAGCACGGCACTCGACTCCGGCCAGCGCGCCTTCTCCGCCTCAAGCGCCGCCCCGAGCGCCGCCCGGAACCGCTCGTCAAGATTTGCCAACTCCGAGGCCGACTCGCTCCGCAGGTCCACCTCCATCGACACCGCAATCGGAATCGAGTTCACGCTCGTGCCGCCCTCCACCGTTCCGATGTTGAAGGTGGTCTTGGGCTGCTTGGGCACCTGGATGTCGCTGATTCGCGCAATCGCCCGGCCCATGGCGTGCGCCGGATTCGGCATGCCGAACGCGCCGTAGGAGTGCCCGCCCCGGCCAAAATAAGTTACCCGGTAGCGGTTCGAACCCACGCCCCGCGCCGTCACCCCGTAGCCCGTGCCGTCGAGCGAGATGAACTGGTCGATCTGCCCCTTCATCTCCTTCGTGAACAGATGGCGCACTCCGCGCAGGTCGCCCTGCCCCTCCTCCCCCACCGTCGCCACAAACAGAATCGTGCCCTGGACCTTGACGTTCGCCTCCTGAAACGCCTTCGCCACGCTCAACACCGCAGCCAGCCCCCGGCAGTCGTCGCCGATGCCCGGCCCCGTCAACCGCCGCCCGCTGGTCTTTACCCTCACGTCCACGCCCTCCGGGAACACCGTATCGAGATGGGCGCTGAACACGGTCAGCGGTTTTGGCCCGCCCGACCCCGGCCACCGCGAGATCACATTGCCCTCGCGATCGGTCCGAATGTCCACTAAACCAAGCGCCTTCAAGCGCTTAGCGTACTCCACGCCCCGGGCTGACTCCTTGAACGGCGGCGCGGGAATCTCGCAAATCGATCGCTGCTGCTCAAGCGTCCAGGCCTGATCGGCCGCAATCAAAGCAAGCACCTGATCCGGCAGCGCCTGACTAAAGGCCGCCAACGGGATCAGCAGGAGGGAGAGCAAGAGGCTGGTTCGCATGGGAAGAGGTTTCCTTGGCCGAGGAGCCATCGCGGGTCCAGTCGGCGCTTCACAGCTTTCATGGCCTCGATTTCCGGGCCGGAGTAGAGCAGGGAGAGCAGGTCGCGCTTGCGCTTCCCGAGGCCGTGTTCAGCGCCCACCGTGCCCCCGCGCAGCACGGCTTCGTGCGCGAAATCGTGCAGAAACCGCTGCGACTGCCGCGCCTGTTCGGCCGTCGCCGGCAGCATGTTCACGTGCACATGGGCATCGCCAATGTGGCCGTAGATCACGTAGCGAATACCGGTGGGATCGAGCATCTCCCGGTAGCGGGCGATCATCTCCGCGTTGCGCCCCGGCGGCACGGCGTAGTCGGTGCCCATCTTCAGGTAGCCGTTGCGGCGGACGGTATCGTTCACGCGTTCCGGCAGCGCGTGGCGGAACTTTCTAAACCGCTCGCGGTCGGCATCCGTAGTCCCGAACCAGGAGGCCTCATCGATCGGGGCGCTGTCCAGATAGCCCGTATCGTCGCCCTCCTGCTCAATGAGCAGCGCCGCCGCGCAGCGGGGCGATTCCGGAATCACCTCGCGCAACAGGTTCAGCGATTCGGCGTCGAAGTACTCGAGCATCCGCAGTTGCGGCAGCGTCCGCCAGGCGTCCACGGCCGCCAGCGCCGCCGCCTCGGACGGGAAAAACAATACGCCCGAAAGTAACTCCGCCGGCGCCGGCAGCAGCCGCACGGTCGCCTCGGTCAGAATCGCCAGCGTCCCCTCGGAGCCAATCAGGACGTCAATCCAATCCATGCCCGGCTCAAGCGGGTAGCCGGCCTGATGCTTCGTCGTCGCCGGCACCGTCACCCGCGGCACGTCGAAATCGATCGCTTCGCCGCGCCGGAACTCGCGGACCGTACCATCCATAAACACCGCCCGCAGTGCGAGAACATGTCGCCGCGTGGAACCGAACCGGAACGACCGCGACCCGGAGGCATTGTTGGCAAACGTCCCGCCCATCGAGGCGCCGTTGTAAGTCGGGTCAGGCGCATAAAACTGTTTCGATGCCTTCGCCGCGACCTGCAGGTCGGCCAGCAGCAGTCCGGCTCCCACTCTGGCCATGCCGCGCCCGATCTCGCAGCGGTCGAACTTCGCGAGGCTGATGGCCACGCCGGTCGTCGGAACAGCGCCGCCGGTAACGCCCGACAATGCCCCCACCACCGTCACCGGCTCCCGGTTGGCAACCAGAAACGTTACCAACTCCGCCTCGTTCACAGGCGTCAGCAGCCGATCCGCCTGCCCCCGATATCCGGAAGCGTCCTCCACCGGCTGCGGCTTCATCCCTCCCGGCGCCATCGAAAGCTCAAACCTCCAGGATCACCGGCATAATCAGCGGCCGCCGCTGCGTCTCCTTGGCCAGGTACCGCTTCAGATCGGCGCGGATCTTCTCCTGCATGACGCCGACATCGGACCGCTCCTCGGCGCTCGACGATTCCAGCGTCTTCGCCAAAATCTTCCGCGCCCCGGCAATCACTTCTTTGTTATCCTCCGCGATAAACCCGCGGGAGATAACCTCCGCTCGCCCTTCGAGCTTCCCGGTCAGCTTATCAATCGCGATAATCGGCAAAACGAACCCATCTTCGGCCAGGTGCCGCCGGTCGCGGATCACCAGGTCTTCGACGACGTCGTCGAGCGAACCCGAGTCGATACACACGCGGCCCACGTTGACTCGGTCCCCCTTCCGGCCGCCCTTCGAATCAAACACCAGCGTCTCGCCGGTCTCGAGCAGGAAACACTGCTCCAGGCCCTGGTCCTTCAACCCGGAAGCCAGTTCAATATGCTTGCGCAACTGCCAGTACTCCCCATGCAGCGGCACAAAATACTTCGGCCGCACGAGGTTCAGAATGATCTTCAGCTCCTCGGAGGCGCCATGGCCCGACACGTGAATATGCGGTGTCCGGCTGCCAAAGTAGACGTTGGCGTTGCGCCGGGCCAGATGGTTGATTACCCGCATGATGGGTTTCTCATTGCCCGGAATGATGCGCGAGGAGAGCACCACCGTGTCGCCCTTTTCAATGCGCAGGCTCTTGTGCCCGTCACAGGAGGCGCGCGACAGCGCCGACATCGGCTCGCCCTGCGTACCCGAAATCAGCACCAGCGTCTTGTCCGGCTGATTCAGCATAATATCCTGCGGCCGCAGCAGAATGCTGTCCGGGATCTGCAGAATCCCCAACGAGTGGGCGATCTCCGTCGTCGACAGCATACTCCGGCCCAGCAGGCCCACCTTCCGCCCGGTCGCCGCCGCGATATCGAGCACCATCTGCAACCGGTGCGTCGAAGACGAAAAACACGAAACCACCACCCGCCGGTCGGCGTTCCGCACCAACTCCTCAAGCCCCGGCCGCACGCTCCGCTCCGACGGCGTAAAACCCGCCCGGTCCACGTTGGTCGAGTCTGACAGCAGCAGCAGCACCCCGCGCTTACCGTACTCGGCGAACTTATGCAAATCAAACGGCTTGTTATCGGGCGGCGAAAGGTCAATCTTAAAGTCGCCGGTATGGATAATCACCCCTGCCGGCGTCGTAATCGCCAGCGCGCAGCACGCCGAAACCGAGTGCGTCACATGGATGAACTCAATCGAAAACGGCCCCAGTTTGATCGTGTCCCCGGCCGCGACCGGATGCAGATCAGCGTCGATCTTGTGCTCTTCCAGGCGCCGTTCCACAAAGGCCAGCGTCAGGTCCGTCCCGTAAACCGGAACGTTCAGCTCGGACAGAAAGAACGGAATCCCGCCAATGTGGTCCTCGTGGCCGTGCGTCAGTACCAGCCCCCGCACGTGCTTCTTGTTCTCTTTGAGATAGGAGAAATCCGGGGTCACAATGTCCACCCCGAGCAGTTCGGCATCGGGGAACATCATCCCCGCGTCGACCACAATGATGTCATCGCCGTACCGGAAGGCCATGGAGTTCATGCCAAACTCGCCGAGGCCGCCGAGAGGGATAACTTGCAGTTTACGTTCAGACATAGTTGGAGAAATCGCTAGCCCTAGAGTAGCACCCCGGGCGCGTAGGGGGCGTATCCTTAGCTTTGGTGGCTGTGGAAAAGCTGTGATGTTCCATGTGGAACGTTTGTGGAGAAGATGTTGGAAACCTGCTCCGGCCGGTCCGGCCCCGCTGGTGCTCCGATCCCGTTCGACATACACTGACAGGCATGACAAAGATCGCCCTTTGGGTTTGTTTCGCAATTTCGCCTCTTCTGGCCCTCGAACGTCCCGGCGTTGAGTTCCGCATCTACCAGTTCCCCGCCAACCAAATCCCCCGCATCGACGGCAAAACCGACGACTGGGCCGCCGTGCCGCCCAGTTATGCCATCGGCACCGACCAACTGAAGGACACCATCAACCACACCCCGCTCGACCGCAAGGACCTCGACATCAGCGTCAAGGTCGGCTGGGTCAAGGGACTCAACCGCCTCTACTTCCTCTACGAAGCCTCCGACAACTACTGGGACTTCCGCCACCGCGACCTCCACAACGATATCTTCGAGGTTGTCGTCGACGGCGACCGCTCCGGCGGACCCTTCATCAAAGCCATGCATCCCGACAAAGGCTACGATCCCAAGGACGCCCACTTTACCTACCACGGCGTCCACGCCCAGAACTACCACATCTTCACCCCCGCTCTGAATAAGGATTGGACCATGGTCTGGGGCTGCCAGCCCTGGATCAAGAACCTCCCCTACGCCAACGCCGCCTATAACTACAACTTCAAACCCGGCGAAAGCGGCAGGCTCATCCTCGAGTTCTACATCACCCCGTTCGACTACGCCGCCTACGAAGGGCCCGCCCGGAGCGTCGAAAGCCAGCTCACCGAAAACAAGGTGATCGGCCTCTCCTGGTCCGTCCTCGACTACGACGACGAAAAAGGCACCAAGTACCGCGGCTTCTGGAACCTCTCCCACAAGACCACCATGTACGGCAACGCCTCCGACCTGGTCGCCTTCCGCCTCATGCCGCTGGAAACCTCCCTGCGCCGCCCCGTCGAGGCCGATTGGAAGTTCACCGTTCTCGACCTGGACCGCCGCCTGGTCGCCTTCGAGGATGCGACCTACGGCGCCGTCACCTCCTGGCGCTGGGACTTCGGCGATGGCCAAACCTCCACCGAACGCCACCCCCTGCACCGCTACGAAAAGCCCGGCGAGTACGTCGTCACTCTCGAAGCGGCCGGCCCCGCGGGCAAGGATAGCCGCACCAAGGTTTGGGACGTGGTGCTGCGCTAGCGCATTGGGGCAAAATCCCGCGCCGCCCATGCCTCCTCGCGCACCTCTGCGCGTTTTCCCACCCCGGCCCGCCGCTAAGCCCTTGCCACGCCACAATCTTGCCCTGGCCCCGGGCTTGCACCCTGCTTCCTCCAAGGAGGGCCCACAGCATGGCCAAAATAGAAGTCAGCAAAGCGGCAGCACCCGCCGATGAGACAATCTGGAACCCCTGGTTCCGCACCTTCCCGAGCATAGGAAACCTATGGGCGGCGAATCCCTTCGACCTGATGCGAGAGATGTCGCGCGGTCTCGACCGTTCCTGGCTCGCCGGCAACGGCCGGCAGGGCGTCTGGTCCCCGGCAATTGAGTGCCGCCGCGTCAATGGCGAACTGCTCGTCAGCGCCGAACTGCCCGGTCTCAAAAAGGAAGATATCAAGGTCCAGGTGCTCGACGAAAACCTGGTTCTCGAAGGCGAGCGCAAAATCGAAAGCAAGGAGGAAAAGGAGGGCTACTTCCGCTCCGAACGCAGCTACGGCAAGTTCTGGCGCCAGATCCCGCTGCCCGAAGGCGCCAAAACCGACAACATCAAGGCGTCCATGAACGAAGGCGTCCTCGAGGTCAAAATTCCCATCGTCGAAACGAAGCCAAGCACCCGGCAGATCCCGATTGAGCAGAGCGCCTAGCGAACCGCCTCGCGGGGAGGAGCGTGATCATGGAGGACCTTCCCTTCCGTGACCGGGCCGAAGGGGGTCTGCGGCTGGCCGCCCGCTTACGGCAGACCGCGGAGCCGGAGTCCCCGCTCGTCTTCGCCCTCGCCCGCGGGGGCCTCCCCGCCGGGCGGGAGGTGGCGCGCGTCCTCGGCACCGGGCTTCACGTTGTCTGCGTCCACCGCGTGGGCGTTCCCTGGCAACCGGAGTTAACCATGGGGGCCGTCACGGCCACCTCGGGCGTCTTCGACGAAGAGGTTGTGGCCACCCTGCATCTGCCGCAGGAACGCCTCGACTTCGCCGTCGCCAAAGAGCGCGCCGAACTCCGGCGCCGGGAGACCCTCTACCGCCCCGTCCACCACGAACTCGACCTGCGCGGCCGCGCGGTACTGCTCGTCGACGATGGCGCGGCCACCGGATCCTCCATGGTCGCCGCCGTCGGCGCCCTCCGCGCCCGGCAACCGCGGTCGGTCCGCGTCGCCCTGCCCGTCGCCTCGCAACGCGCCCTGCGCTGGATTGAGCGCGAAAGCGATGGCTGCGACTGTCTCGCCACGCCCGAACCCTTCGGCTCCATCGCCAACTGGTACCTCGATTTCCGACCGCTCAGCGATAACGATGTCCTTCGCACGCTCGAACAGGCTCGCCGCGACCATTCGAACGGCAAGCGCCGCAAGGAGCTGCGGTGACCAACTCCCATTATCAGCAGGCAACCGTCCGGCAGCGCATGGCCGAGTTTCTGGGCCAGTCCCCCACCCACCCGCCTACCGCCGCCTACCTCGTCGGCGCCGACGGGCGCGGCGAGTTCACGGCGCCCGCCCCCGCCCGCGCCCTGCCCCACTTTCTCGACGGCGCCTTCGACATCGAACGCTCGCTCTGGGACCGCGACTTGCTCCTGTTCGATCTCGATATCGAATACCAGAACTTCGACGCGCCCGCGCTGGCCTGGGCCGAACCGGAACGCGTCTTCCGCTTGCAGGAGCCCGTTTTGGCGGCCGCCTTCGGCCTCTTGCGCGAGCACTCTATCACCCCGCTGACGCTGATCAGCGGCCGCGGCTACCATCTCGTCTGGGCCATCCGCCGCTCCTCGCTGGCTTTCCGCCGGTTGACGGAGTTGGGCACGGTGCCCACCAGTCTCGCCGAGCGATACGCGCTGGTCCGCTCGCCCGATGGCGACCGCATCGACCCCGCCCTCGCCCGCGCCTTCGCCGCTCAGGGCCGCCTGGTCGAATATCTCGCGCACCGCATCCGGCAGGCCGCCCTTCCCGCCTGCCCCTTGCCCGTGCAACTCACCGCCATCGAGGTCGGCCGCGGCGCGGCGGGCCGCGAAATCATCTCGCTCGACCTATCCGAGTATGGCGACCCGTTCCACACCCGCCACCTCCGCATCCCCTTCAGCCTCTACCTCAAACCGCGCGAACCCCGCTGGCGGCTCGATGAAGCCCACCTCCAGCGCCTGCTTCCCATCGTCGCCATCCCCCGCGGCAACCTGGACCCTGCCGCGGCCGCCGCCACCGCCAGAAATCCGGCGTGCCTTGCCGGGCTCGCCTCCGCCTGCCAAACGCGCATTCCCGTCTTCTCCCGCGCCATGCACCGGATCCTCGACGAGTACGCCTCCTCCGCCCTCGGCCGCTGGCATCACGTGTTCTCGCAACGGCTCGCCACCACGCCCCCCGGCGCCGCTCTCGACCCCGTCCCCGGCGCCCCCCCCTGCCTCGAATGGCTCTTCGCCCACCCCAACGACTGGCTGCTCAAACCAGCCGCCCTGCAGCATGTGGTCCGCGTGCTCACCGCCCTCGCCTGGCCGCCCGAAGCCATCGCCCGGCGCCTCGAGGCCGCCTACTGCCAGGACCACGCCTGGGGCCAGACCTGGGTCGCCATGGACCCGGCCTGGCGCGCCGAGTTCTACACCCGTCTGTTCGCCGGCATGATCGCCACCGGCGCCGACACCCTCATCGACTTCAACTGCGTCTCGCACCAGGAAAAGGGCTACTGCCGCGTGCCGGACTGCCGTTCGAACCTGGCGGAGCTAGGCGACCGCATTCAAGTGAAGTTAAGGAGAACCGTATGAGCGACTGGGCCATTGGGCTTTCCACCGGCTGCTTCTGGCAGACCAGTATTTTCGACTGCCTTGAACCCATCCGGAACAGCGGCTTCGACCGCCTCGAAATCTGCTCCCACCCGGCCCATCTCGACTACCACCACCGGGACACCGTCCGCCGGGCGCGGCAACGGATTCATGAACTGGGACTCGAGGCCTACTCCTTCCACGCCCCGTTCGCGCCGGCCATCGACATCACCTCCCTCGACGAATCCTCCCGCGACTTCGCCATGGCCGAACTCATCGAAGCCGCCGAAGCCGCCGCCCTCCTCGAAGTCCGTTACCTCGTCCTCCATCCCGGTCCGGAAAATTCGATCCTGCCAGAGCACGAGCGCTTCGTACGCCTGCAGAACGCCGTCGAGGTCCTCAACCGCTTCTACCACCACTGCCGCCGCCTCGGCATCGGCCTCGTGCTCGAAAACATGCTGCCGCACCTGTTCGCCGGCCGCACCCGCGACCTCATGTGGATCCTCGGCGCCCTCGATGTCGACAAGGTCGGCATCTGTCTCGATACCGGCCACGCCTACCTCGCCGAAGACCTCCTGCTGGTCGTCCACAAACTCTCCGGCCACCTCTGGATGGTCCACGCCAGCGACAATCGCCGCCACCGGGACGACCACCTGCCGCCCGGCGCGGGCGATATCGACTGGGCCGCGCTCCTGGCCCACCTCACCAAACTCCACTTCAACGGCACCATGATTCTCGAAATCAGCGGCGACCCCAACCCGGCCGTGACCCTCGAACGGGCCCGGGGCGGGCGCCAGCATCTCCGCGATCTGGCGCACCGCTTCCGCGCTAATCGCTAACTACTTGGCCGGGTACCACGCCCGGTCCCACGGAAACGCAAACGTCGGCTTATTGGCGTAGCGCGTCATTTGGAACTGCAGCCGCGCCCCCGCCCCGGGCGCGAGCCGTACCGTCAACACCGGCCCGTTCACCGTCGTCGTCTGCCCGTTCACCGTCACCGCCTCGAAGCGGTGTTCGCCGTACCCCCCGGCCTGCAGCACCACCTCGCGGCTGTCGAGCGGATTGGTGTTCACCAGGGTCATCGTCGCGCTGTTCGCCTCCAGTTTCTCCACCAGCGCCGCCACGTCCTCCGGCAGCCCCGCCCGGCGCTTCACCGGGTCGAAGTGGCGGAAGCGGCTGTGCAGCACCCAGACGCGACCGTTGGCGAAGTACCCCCCGACGGTCAGATTCAGCAGCGCCGCCGTCGCCGCCGGGTTGTAGTCGAGCAGATAGTCGGCCAGCCGCGAGTCCGCCGTCGTCTGGTCCTCTGTGAATTCGGCCACCTTGTGGCGAACGTGGTTCAGATCCTGCCGCAGCGCCTTCTCCGGATAGTCCGGCAGCTTTCCTTCGAGATACCCCAGCCAGTAAGTCGTCCGGTCCGGATCGCCGTAACTCCGGCCGGGCTGGTCGGGCGGGTTGAACTGCGTGGACACCGGAATCCGTTCGAGATCCTTGCGGTCCATCGAGCGCAGGTAGATCTCCATCAGCCGGTCGTGGTGTAGGTTGGGCCCGTACTGATACCAACTCGGCGGCCCGTCGTACTTGTACCCGCGCGGGTCGCCGTACATCTGCGGCAGCAGCGTGCGCCCGTTTTCCACCTTCTTCTGCGCGTACAGGTTATCGAGCTGCTTGCGCAGCACCTGCGTGTAGGACTGGTCGCCGCTCAGCAGCAGCGCGTTGCCGAAGCCGGGCCAGGTGCCGGCCGTAAAGTAGTTGCGGTGGGCAATCTGGCCGAGTTCGCCGTCAAAGATCGTGAAGTTCCAGCCGTAGGTTCCCTTCCACCACTGGCCCTTGTACTCGCCGCCCAGCTTGCCGTCAAGACCAATGTTACTCGGGATGTTGCCCCCGGCCTCCATCGAACGCTGCTTCCAGGCATCGGCATAGTCGAGCGTCCAGCGCCGGTACTTCTCGTCGCCGGTCAGCATGTAGGCGTTCATTCCCAGGATGGTGGCGGCTAAGTTCAGATTATTGTCACCCACGCTGTCGAGATACTCGTCGCAGTGCGCCAGCATCTTCTTGTAATTGGCCTGCAGGTCGAGCAGCTTGCCGCGGCCGGCCGGATTGTGCAGCAGGTGAAAGGTGCCGGGCACCGGGTCGCCCACCCAGTCATAGGTGGTCGCCTTGCGCAGCATCGGGCCCAGGCTGCCCGTCCAGATGCTCTTGATAATCTTCTTCGCCGGGTCGTAATTCGGAGCGTCCGGATCCTCGCCGTTGTACAGGTTGGCGAAGCGAATCATCCGCTGCCGGTAGTTGGCGTCGTTGGGGTTCGACAACCCTTCGAGCAGAAAGGCGCGCAGGCCTTCGGCCGTGTGAAACCAGTCGGACTGCGTGATGAACTCCTGCTTGTAGGCCCCGTTGGCGGCCAGGGCCGTAAGTTTCGTCCGCAATTCGCCGTACTGCTTCCAGTGGCCCTCCTGCGCGAGCTTGTAGCGTTGCAGCACGGAGTCCGCGCCGCCCAGCGCATGCAGCAGCGTCCAGTTCCAGGTAGTTTCGACGGCATCGTCTGGCCCGTCCAGCGTACCCCAGCGCGGCGTGTGCGCCAGGTAGCCGCGGCTGTCGTAGTACTTAGCGGCAAAGCGGTCAATGGCCTCGGAGTTGTACTTCAGCAGCTCGCGTTCGAGCATGGCCCAGGCCGGCGCCGGCATGGGCGTCCTGATGTGGACGGCGGGCGATTGCGCCCACAGGCCGGCGGCGGCGATCACGAGAAGAGTGGGGAGTCGATGCATCGGCGTGATTCTATCCGATTTCGAATGCACGAGGCGATACACTGGTCAGGTGATCAGGACGATTGCCTCTCTGCTGCTCCTCTCCTCCCTTGCTCCGGCCGCCGAGATTCGCGCCGGCCACTCGCACAAAGGCGAAGCGTTCGATACCGGCCCCCGTACCCGCCCGCAGCTCATGACCGGTATCGGCAAAGCGCACTTCCCCATCACGCATAAGAATCCCGAAGTTCAGCAGTGGTTCGACCAGGGCAACACCCTCCTGCACTCCTTCTCCGACTTTGAAGCCGAACGCGCCTTCCGCTGGTGCCTCAAGCTCGAACCGGAAAACGCCATGTGCTACTGGGGCCTCGCCCGCGCCGCCGGCGACGAGCGCAGCGTCCCCTTCATCCAGGAAGCGGCCAAACGCAAAGCCTCCGTCAGTGAACGCGAACGCCTCTACATCGAAGCCCTCGAAGCCCGCGAACGCACCGACCGTCTCCGCGACCGCGGCGACGATGACCGCGAACGCAACGTTCGCTACAAGAAGATTCTCGAAACGCTCTGCCTCAAATACCCGGCCGACGACGAAGCCCGCCTCCTGCTCGCCCTCGCCAACATGGGCGACTCCCGCTACGGCACCGAACTCATCCTCCGCGAAGTAGAACAGCGCCAGCCCAACCACCCCGGCCTCCATCACTACCGCATTCACAACTGGAACTACCACGAACCGGAAGCCGCCCTCGCCAGCTGCAAACGTTACGGCGCCATCGCCCCGAACCTCGGCCACGCCCTCCATATGCCCGGCCACATCTACGCCCAGGTGGGAATGTGGCAGGAAGCGGCCATTGCCATGGATGCCGCCACCCGCACGGAGGTCAAAACCATGCACGCCCAGCAGGTTTTCCCCTTCAACTACTGGAACTGGGGCCACAACCGGCACTACCTCAGCTACATCCAGGAGCAGTTGGGCCTGCCGGAACTCGCCCTCGCCGGCGCGCGCGAATTAGTCGCGGCGCCCCAGGATCCCAAGTCCAACGGCGATGCCCCCTTCAGCCCCCACTCGCAGGGCATCCGCTCCTGGGTCCGCACCCTCGTCAAGTACGAGCGCTGGAACGACCTGCTCGCCCCCAACACCATCCCCTGGCGCAAGATCCCCGCCGATCAGCTCCTCAAAGCCTACGCCGAAGCCCGCGCCCACTTCGCCCTCCAGCAGCGCGAACAGGGTGAAAAGGCCATGGAAGCCCTCGACGCGTTCGCCAAGGAAAAGGCCGTCGAGCGCCTCTACCCCATCATGGCCCTCGACCTCAAAGCGCGCCTGGCTCTCGCCAAAGGTGAAACCCTCCTCGGCCTCAACCTCCTCAGCCAGGCCGCCGAAAAGCAGCACGCCATGCAACTGGCCGACAACGACCCGCCCTCCTATCCCGAAGTCCTGTTTAACGCCCTCGGCCACGCCTATCTCGCCGCCGGCGCCAAAGACCTCGCCATTCGCGCGTTTGAAAAAGCCCTCGCCCTCACCCGCAACGACCGCTTCGCCCTCGACGGCCTCGCCCGCGCCGGCAAGCCCACCCCCGTGCGCCTCCCCGCGCCCCAGCGCGACTACCAAACCGATACGCTACGCTCCTTCGGCCCGGACCACTGGTCCCCCTTCGCCGCCCCCTCTCTCAATGCCCTCGACGCCGCCGGCCAGCCCTTCACTCTCGCCGCGCAAAAGGGCCGCAACACCATCCTCGTCTTCTACCTCGGCCGCGAGTGCCCTCACTGCCTCCAGCAGCTCCGCGCCCTGCAGGCGAAGGCCGCCGAATGGAAGCGTCTCGATACCGACGTGCTCGCCATCAGCCCCAACGCCCCCGCCGTCAACCAGACGCTCGGTGCCGAAGCGGCCTACCAATCCATCCGCTTTCTCTCCGACCAGGGTAGCGCCAACGCCCGCCGCTTCCTCGCCTACGACGACTTCGAACAGATGGAGATCCACGCCACCATCCTCATCGATAAGGAAGGCAAAGTCCGCTGGTCCCGCCTCGGCGGCGCGCCCTTTGAAGACCTTCCGTTCCTGATCAAAGAGATCGAACGGCTTCGCCCCCAGCCCTGACCCCGGCCCCTTACTTGGCGGGAATCGTCCACAGATAGAGCGTCTGGCTCAAGCCGTAGAACTCCGGGTCCTCGTACGTGTCCAGATTCACCACCTTCTCCGGCTTCCAGTCGCCCATGTCGAAGGTGTTCGAAACCAGCCGCGTACCCGGCTTCAACTGCTTGAGCAGCCGCGGCCGCAGCCTCAGGTTGATGGTCGGCAGCAGAAACAGCGTCACCACCGTCGCCTCGCCGAACTCGGCTTGAAACAGGTCTTTCTGCTCGAAGCGCACAAGCGACTCCACTCCCGCCGCCCGCGCGTTCGCCCGTGCTTCCTGAATCCGCTGCGGGTCGATATCGATCCCCACCCCCCGGGCGCCGTACTGCTTGGCCGCCGCCACCACAATTCGCCCGTCGCCGCAGCCGAGGTCGTACAGCACATCGGACTCTTTGAGCTGCGCCAGCTTCAGCATCTCCTGCACCGCCTTCTCCGTCGTCGGCACATAAGGCACGTCCAGCTTGGCCTTGGTCGCCGATTGCGCCCACGCTCCGGCGGCCAACGGAAGAGAAGAAAGAAAAACTCGGCGCTGCATGCGGCTCACTCCTGTCCGGTTATGATAAACCCGCCTCCCGCAGAAAGCGAGCCGACTCCTCGGGCGGCGTCGGGTTGATGTAGAACCCCGTGCCCCACTCAAACCCCGCCACGCGCGTCAGCTTCGGGATGATCTCAATGTGCCAATGGTAGTGCTCGGCCGCCGCCTCCTGCACCGGGGCCGAGTGCACAATCAGGTTGAAGGCCGGCTTCTCGAGTACCCGATCGATCTTCCGCAGAATGTTCCGCAGCACCCACGCCAGGTTCAACACCTCGGCCTCGCGGATCGTCTCGAAATGCGACTCGTGCCGGCGCGGCAAAATCCACGTTTCAAAGGGGAACCGCGCGGCAAACGGCGAGATGGCCGCGAACTCGTCGGTGGCCAGAATCAGCCGTTCACTGTCTTTCAACTCCTGCCGCAGCATGTCGCAGTAGACGCAACGCTCTTTAAACTCAAAGTACTTCCGCGCGCCGTCGAGCTCCTCCTGCACCCGCTTGGGCACCACCGGCAGCGCGATGATCTGCGAGTGCGGATGCTCAAGCGACGCCCCGGCGCCTTCGCCGTGGTTCTTGAACAGCATCATGTACCGCAGCCGCTTGTCGCGCTTCAGGTCCAGTACCCGGTCGCGGAAAGCCCAAATCAGCTCGGCCACCTGCCGCTCGCTCATCGAAGACAGCGTCGCCATGTGGTCCGGGGTCTCGATCACCACCTCGTGCGCCCCCACCCCGTTCATGCGGTCGTAGAGCCCCTCGCCCTGCCGGTCCAGGTCGCCTTCGACCCGCAGGGCGGGGAACTTGTTGGGCACAACGCGCAGGCTCCACCGGCCGCCGTGGGTCAGCCCGTCCGTGCGGTAGGCCAACACCTCGGGCGGCGTCTTGTCTTCGTTACCGGCGCAGAACGGGCAGAAGCGCGACCCGGTGGGCTCCACCGTGTCGCGGGTGAAGTCGGAGGGGCGCCGTGCGCGATCGGTCGAGATGATCACCCAACGGCCGGTTACCGGGTCTTTTCTGAGCTCGGGCATGACCCTCTATTATGCCCCAGCCTTCACAAACCGGCGAAAAAAGCTCTCCGGCTTCCACTGCGGCGCCTCCGGCGCATCGGCCACCTCGCGGGTGAACTCAATCAGAATCTCGATGAACTTCGCCGCCCCGGCCTTGTCCACTGGCTGACTCACATCGTCCGAAACCGCGTGATACCGCTCCTGCAGCCAGGCCTTCTGGATCTTTTCATCCTCGCTGCCCGGCTCGGCGCCGAAGGCCGGATAGAGCGACGGCACGCCCTGCTTGACGAAGTTGTACTGGTCGCTGCGGACGAAGATATTCCGCTCCGGCTGGGGGTCGCGCTGAACCTTCACGCCGTGCTTTTCGGCGATGCGCTGAAACCGCGGCCCCAGGTCCGATTCGTCCATCCCCAGCAGCTTGATCACCCGCAGCGGATGAATCGGCAGAAACATGTCCATGTTCAACTCGCTGACCATCTTGCCCTGGATCGTCGGGTTCTCGGCGTAAAACTTCGAACCCAGGAGCCCCTTCTCCTCGCCCGTCACCGCCACAAACGCCACGCTCCGCTTCAGCTTCGCGCCCGACTCCTTGATCGCCCGCGCGATTTCGAGCAGCGCCGCCACGCCCGAAGCGTTGTCCATCGCCCCGTTGTGGATCGCATCGCCCGCGAAGGCCCGGCTCTTGCCCACGTGGTCCAGATGCGCCGAAAGTACTACCACTTCGTCCTTCCGCCGCGGATCCGCCCCCGGCAGCAGCGCGACGACGTTCTGCGACTCTACCTTCTCCTTCTCAAAGCTCTGTACCGCGCGCAGCTCCCCCTGCAGCGCAAAGCGCGGCAACCGCTTCTTGGCCGTCGCCAGCGTGAGCAACTCGGCCATGGTGTGGCCACTCCCGGCCAGCAGCTTATCGCCGTACTCCGCGTTCCAGGAAAGCGCCAGCGGCAGCGTGCCCTCCTCGGGCTTCGGCGGCACGTCCAGGCTCATCGACGGCAGCAGCCGCGCCCGGCTCGCCCGCGCCCAGGGCACGTCCATCTGGGCCGGGTTCTGGATCAGGATCAGACCCGCCGCTCCCGCCTCCCGCAGCCGCTTCACCCGCTCGGTCTGGTAGTGCGCGGAGAGCTCGGCCGAGATGCCCTCCGGCACCCCGCTGATACTCACCACGATCTTGCCCTTCATATCGAGGCCCGAGATATCGTCAAAGTTCTTCTCCGGCACCGCGAAGCCGTATCCGGCAAACACCAGCCCGGCCTGCACCCGCGCCGCCGGCGCCATCCTGAGTCCGATGGTCACCTCGCGCCCCAACTGCATCTTCTCGGCCTTGCCCTCGCGGATCAGTTCAATGCTCGAGTTGGCCTCATCAATCCGCCGCACCTGAAACGGGACCGGCTGCAGATAGCCATCCGTTCCGGCCGCCTTCAGGCCGTTCCGTTCAAACTCCTGCGCCACGTAGTTGGCCGCCATCCGGTGGCCGGGCGATCCCGTATCCCGGCCTTCCATCCTGTCATCGGCCAGAACCTCCACATGCTTCCACCAACTGGCCGCCAGTTTCCCGGGCTCGGCGCCGAACAATGCCGCTCCTGCGGCGAAGATCGTCAATATCGTTCGCATTTCTCTACTCCATTGCGATGCATCCACCCGCCCGCCAGCTACACTAAAACGTAGTGTTTGCTCCGCTGGGCCTTGTGCTCTCTCTTCTGACCGCCGCCTTGTGGGGCAGTCTGCCCATCGCCCTCCGCCCCGTCGCTGAAAAGGCAGATCCCATCACCATCACCTGGGTCCGCTACCTCGTCGCCGCCGGCGGCCTCGGCGTCTATCTTCACTGGCAGGGCAACCTCCCGGGCCGCGCGCAGTTCGCCGAACGCCGCTGGCTGTATCTGCTGGCCGCTTTCCTCGGCTTTGCCGGTAACAACTTCGGCTTCCTCCTCGGTCTACGCCTCACCTCGCCCTCAACGGCGCAAATCGTCATCCAACTTGCGCCCATCCTCGTCATCTTCGGCGCCGTGCGCTGGTTTGGCGAGCGCTTCGGCCGCTGGCAGTGGGCCGGTGTCGGCATCCTCCCCGCCGGCATGTTGATCTTCTTCCACCGCCAACTGGCCGGCATCTCGGACTCCTACGCCACCGGCATTCTTGTCCTGCTCGGCGCCGCGCTCCTCTGGGCCGGCTATGCGCTTGCGCAGAAGCGTCTGCTCCGCGACATGAACTCGATCGCCATCATGTGGCTCGTCTATGCGGCCGGCTCCTTCGCCATGCTCCCGGCGGCCTCGCCGGCCCGCCTGGGTCTGCTCGACGGTACCCGCTGGTGGTTTCTGTTCTACTGCTGTCTGAACAGCCTCGTGAGCTACGGTTTATTCAGTCAGGCGCTGGCCGTCTGGCCCGCCTCGCGCGTCAGCGCCGTCGTCGCCACCACCCCGCTGTTCACCGTCGTCTTCACCCGCCTCGCCGCCTGGCTCTGGCCTGCTTACATCGTCCCGGAGGCCCTGGACCCGCTCAGCCTCGTCGGCGCCGCCGTCGTTGTCGCGGGTTGTGTGCTGATGGCGCTCCGCAAGTAGAATAAAGCCATGGTGCGTCCTGAAAGTCGCATAGTTCTCACAGGTGCAAGTCCTGTCCGGGTAAGCGCCGAAGCGCCCGGTAGCAGACTCCAGCCGGGAGGAGAGATCCGACCGAGCCAAGCGGAGTGTCAAAAGCCCTTGCAAGAGAG